>JAIPHI010000180.1 GCA_021735285.1 Fidelibacterota bacterium
CGTAAGCTCGCCAATTAATACCTTCTTTTAATTGTTCCATGGCATAGAGATGGTCTTTCCACTCTTCATCAATCACCTTTAATGAGACAAAATTTTCAATCTGGCGCATCTCCTCCGAACCAATATATTCCTCTTTTTTATTATATATTCTTTTAGCTTTCTCCAGAAGATTTTGACGAAGCTTATCTATTGTAACTTGTTTACCCTCATTAGGATAATAGTCAAATCCAAGTATGCGAATCAATTCTCCACGAATGGCATCCCAATTCCAGGCTTCAGGCATATCTTTCTCGTCTGTATATTCTGCTAATAAACCATCGATCCAGTCTTCCAGTTTCCCAAAGATACGTTCCTTGGTATTCTCTTGATGCAGAGCATAATTACGTCTATCATAGATAACTTCTCTCTGCTGGTTCATTACATCATCATATTCCAGCAGATGTTTACGTATGGCAAAGTTTCGTTCTTCGACTTTCTTTTGGGCCCTTTCAATGGATTTTGTAACCATTCCATGCGTTATAACTTCACCTTCTTCAATCCCCAATTTATCCATGACATTGACGATTCTGTCACTATTAAAAAGACGCATGAGATCGTCTTCTAGTGATAGGTAAAAGCGTGATGCTCCGGGATCCCCCTGTCTTCCGCTTCGACCTCTTAGCTGCAGGTCTATTCGGCGGGATTCATGTCTTTCAGAGCCGATTACATAGAGTCCGCCTACTTCACGAACACCTTCCCCCAGTTGAATATCCGTGCCGCGACCAGCCATATTAGTAGCAATTGTTACTGAACCTTTTTGGCCTGCATTGGAAATGATCTCAGCCTCCCGCTGATGGTGTTTAGCATTCAATACGTTATGAGGTATCTTCTTCCTTTTAAGCATCCGGCTTAATGTTTCGGAGACCTCAACACTAACTGTACCTAGAAGGATAGGTTGACCTTTTTTATTCCGTTGAACTACTTCATTAACAATTGCGTTGTATTTTTCTCTTTTGGTTTTATATATCTGATCTTCGTGATCTTTACGAATGACTGGTTCATTGGTGGGAATTACAACTACATCAAGATCGTATATTTCCTGAAATTCGCCTTCTTCAGTTTTTGCAGTTCCTGTCATACCTGAGAGTTTGGAATACATCCGAAAATAATTTTGGAGGGTAATTGTTGCATAAGTTTGAGTTTCTGCTTCCACTGTTACATTTTCTTTAGCTTCCAAAGCCTGATGTAAGCCATCGCTATAGCGTCTTCCCGGTAAGATTCGACCTGTGAATTCATCGACAATTAATACTTTACCATCTTTTACAACATACTCATTATCTTTTTCAAAGAGAGAATGTGCTTTTAATAGTTGGGACAAATTGTGATAGCGATCCGAGATTTCCGCATGCTTCTTTTCCAATTCCATCTTTTTTTTCTGTTTTTCATCTTCGCTAAGAGAATCATCATTGTCTACATCTACAATCTGTTCACTTAAATCCGGTACAACCAGATCATCTACCTCGATATTGAGTAATTTTGCCAGGCGTTCTTCACCTTTAGGCGTGAGAGTTAGCGCATTTTGCTGCTCTTCTATATAGAAGTATAAATCCTCAAAATATTCATCTTTACTAATGGATTCTGTATTTTTGGAGCCAGTCAATAATAGGAATTCTTTTTCACCCTGTTTTTTCAATTTTTGATAAGTAGTATCTTCTAAAAGTTTTCTTAGTCTTCTATGCTTGGGTTGCCCCCGGGAAGCTGTGTACAATTTTCTGGGTAATTCTTTTTTATCTTCTTCATCTAATTGACTGGAATCAAGAGGAATTCCACTCAGTAAGGATGTGATTTCGCCCTTTTGTAGTCGAACCAGATTAGAAACAGCCGGATTGAGCTCATTAAATTTGTCATGGCGGGAGTCTGCCACGGGCCCTGAGATAATTAATGGTGTGCGGGCTTCATCAATCAGAATATTATCGATCTCGTCAACTATACAGTAGTAATATCCTCTTTGAACCTGTTTGTCAGGATCAATGGCCATATTATCTCTTAAATAATCAAATCCGAATTCATTATTTGTGCCATATACTATATCACAGTCATAAACTTCTTTACGCTGATCCGGAGTCATTTCGTTTAATATACAACCGACTGATAAACCTAATTCTTCATAAATTTTACCCACCCACTCACTATCGCGTTGGGCCAGGTAATCATTAACAGTGACAACATGAACACCTCTACCTGTCAAGGCATTTAAGTACACTGGCATTGTGGCAGCCAGTGTTTTACCTTCACCTGTTTTCATTTCCGCAATGGAATTTTGATGAAGTACAATACCACCGACTAACTGAACATCATAGGGTACCATCTTCCACTTAATTTTATGGCCGGCAGCCTTCCATTCTTCTCCAAGCATTTTGCGGCAGGTTTCTTTGACAATTGCATATGCCTCCGGAAGAATCTCTTTGAGAACTTCTTGTTCAGCTTCTACAGCTTCTTCTTCTATTTCCTGTTCTGAAAGTCCTTGAGCCTGAGCTTCTTGTCGGGCTTCTTCACCTTTATTTTGGACTAATTTCTGAAAATTGGCTGTTCGTTCTCTTAATTCTTCTTGAGATACATCACTTAGCCCTTCATATATCTCATTGATCTCATCTACTATAGGCATCAACTTTTTTATTTTTCTTTCGGAAGCAGTTCCGAATATTTTTGTGAAAAAGGAAAATAATCCCATAATTACCTTTTTATTTTACTTTATTTTCATTTGAATGAAATACAGCATCAAGAATTCCGTTGACAAAACTACTAGAATCGTCTGTAGAGAATTTTTTGGCTATTTCAATAGCCTCTGCAATAGAGACTTTAGGAGGCACATCATCTAAATAAAAAAACTCGCAAATAGCCATTCTAAGTATAATTTTGTCAATAAGGGCGAT
This sequence comes from Fidelibacterota bacterium, assembly GCA_021735285.1. Classification (GTDB taxonomy): domain Bacteria; phylum Fidelibacterota; class UBA2242; order UBA2242; family JAFGTP01; genus JAIPHI01. The sequence continues at coordinate 2,913 of JAIPHI010000180.1, forward strand.
TCTTGAAAAATCCCAGTTTTCGGATTTTCTTTTTATATGCTCATCAATTTTATCCTGATGAGTAACTGTCTGCTTAAACAGATTCTTACCAAATATTTTTAATTCAGAAGTTAATTCAGATTTGTCGATAATAGTATCTTCAATTGCAGCTATATTATATCCTGTCATTTCTTTAGCATATAATGATTTTAAAACCTCTTCTCTTGCCTGACGGCGCTCTTTCATTTTATTTCATCCTAATTTATTTTGTTTTTTATAATTTTTTATATGATAAGCGGGAAATTCTCGTGTACATATTATTTTAGTAAATAGTCCAACACAATTCGCTGTATTCAAAGATACAAAATATAATATTTGCTTTGTCAAAGATAGAACAATCATAAGCACCCTCTATTTTACTCTAAATATTGTAGAAAATCAAAATCATTTTTGAATTGATTCAATTATTTTAGGATAAAGTACTTATTATTCGATGTTCGTAACTAAATGTTTCTTAAATATAGAATTGTTTTTATCATTTAACTAATCAATGCTAAATTGATAGAATGGGTGCGGCAGACTTTAAATATAAATAAAGGTATATTGATTACATTAATATTGGTTATCCCTGGGCAGGTATGAAGTTCATGTGTATGGAATTGTATGCTCATTACCTGGATTTGAAAATTGGTGTCCAATAACTATTTAGATTCTCTATAATAAAATTTTGAGCAGGAATTGATAAACCTGTAATTCCCCTGTTTTTCAAATAATAATTATTTAGACTAATAATTTCACATAAACTATTTTATTTGATTTTTCCCGGCATTATAATTAAATGCGTCTTGAAAATTTATGAGCAGAACGTTAAAAAAATATTTTACAGCGGGTCAATCACATAACCTTTTTTCTGTCTCGAAAATATTAAGTTGAAATAAAAGTCAATTATTATTCGCTCTGTAAAGGGAGCATTAAAATGTTTTTAGTGAGGTGAAATAAATTTTAGCATTTAATTATCCCGCCGGCGCCTTTTTGGTTACTTTTGTGGCGAGACAAAAGTAACAACATAATAGAAACTATAAACATAATAAATTTTAATTGCCATTAATTATTTATTTTACAGAAACGAGAGCAGGGCCCTTTTTTCAACGAGGAAAAAAGGGCGAAAAAACTGGCCCGCTGGATAAAAAAGACTAAAATTCCATGCATTCCGCTAAACCAATATGAACTCAGCCTATCGGGTTCAAACATATATTGGTTCTAAACGCTCCATTACTGGAATTTCTTTACGCCTTTTTTTATAAGGCGGGAAAATTAAAATTAATAAGATTTATTTATTTATTTTAAAATATTATTATTAATAAACAATAACTTATAGGGTATTATTGCAATTTTAGGGGGGGGTATCCCAGACTATTTAGATTTTCTATAATAAAATTTTGAGCAGGAATTGATAAACAGGTTGAAAGAAAGACAGGCGGTAATTAAATTGCGAACTGAGTATAAGTATGAATGAACTAAAAATATCCGCAAATAAATTAAATAAAATAATAAACGCAAAAAAAGTACTGGTGATAACAGGAGCTGGTATTTCTAAGGAGAGTGGTATCCCTACTTTTCGAGGAGAGGAAGGATTGTGGAAAAAGTTCTCGCCTCAGGAATTGGCCAGTTTTGAAGGCTTTTATAAAGATCCTGCACTAGTATCAGAATGGTACCAGCATCGTCGTCAAATTATAGAAGATGTAGAACCAAATGAAGGGCACAAAGCTCTTGTTGAATTGGAAGAATTTTACTCTGAATTTACTATAGTAACTCAAAATGTTGATAATCTCCATACTCAAGCCGGAAGCGAAAATGTTATCGAGATTCACGGTAATATTATGAGGAATTATTGTATAGATTGTGGAAAGTTTTTCGATTCTCAAAAATTTAATGAATTATATTCTCAGACTGAAGAGCATATTCCTAAATGTGACGATTGTAAGGGCCTGATTCGACCGGATGTTGTTTGGTTTGGTGAGCAGCTTCCGGAAAGGGAAATAAAGCAGAGCTTTCAAAAAGCTCAAAATTGTGATCTTTGTTTCTCAATAGGCACTTCGTCAAAGGTAAGGCCGGCAGCTGATATTCCAATGGTTGCTGATCAAAATGGAGTTTTTATAGTAGAAATAAATACTGACAGAACTCCGTTAACATTACG
>JAIPHI010000181.1 GCA_021735285.1 Fidelibacterota bacterium
AATAATTTTAATAAAGGCAATCTGGCGGATAATAGATTGTCGATAACAGTTCCAACTTTAACTCCTTTACTCTCCAGTATATTTATATCACCTTCATAATCCATGAAGATGCTTATATAGTTTTTATTATTTTTTTCATAAATAGAATAAAAAGGACTCTTAATTCTATCATTAAGCAAATATTTTTTGGTAATATTTTGAAGGCCAGGACTCAATTTCGATTTGACTTGATTCAAAATATTAAATTGCAATTTTAAAGATTCTATATTGGATTTTTTGGCTAACCCGCTATATTGATATAGACTAATATGATTGATATATTTTTTGGAGGCAATTGGAATAACTTTTGAAACCGGAACTAACGCTATCATATCATTGTCTTTATATTCCTTTACCTCTCCATTGCACTTATTAATGAATTCAGAAGCTTTATCCGGATTGCTGGTGTTTATTTTCACAGAAATACAATGCGTCCCTCGATCATTTTTTTCATGATAATCCAGAATCAGCCCCACATTTCCGGTTTTAGTATATTTTTTCAAATTTCCACCTATTTTTCCACTAATTATCCGGTCAATATGGATCTGGCTATAAGCAAGTCTGGAAAATGATAGACTCATTATAATTAGAAACGACAGCTTCATAAGTATGAAAGTTAGACTAGATTTTTTTAACAATTGTGTTGACTCCTTTAGGTTTCACTAATTTTAATAATCTAAACAAAATTTATATTCTGCAAGTCATATGCCATACAACTTAGATAATAATATAGGATTACGCTAAAAGTATATAAGGCTCTATAATTTTAAGAATTATAATTGAATAATAAATATATTTAGGCACTCTTAGATTCATTATGACCATGGAAAGTTTTTCATGGACATTGCCAATCTTGAAATACTTCATTATATGGGGGAAGTGATTTACTTCATCAGGATACACTTTTTTATTGCAACAAATTTATCTGTTTTGATTTGATAAAAATAGATACCTGAGGGGAGTTCTGCTGCATGCCATTTTACAGCATGGTACCCGGCAGATCTATGGCCCTTTAAAAGCTCTGTAACCAATTTACCATTTACATCATATATAGAAATTTTTATCTCCGTTTCTTCCGGAAGCCCGTATTTAATGGTTGTAGCAGGATTAAAAGGATTAGGATAATTTTGATATAGTGCATATTCATCAGGAAACAATTGCTCTTCTTCGACTGCAACTACATCTTTAACTTGTACTAAAGTGGAAGTTTTTGCAGTATCTATCTTATCAGTGATAAAAATTGAGATTTCATACTGAGTTTCCGGTTCTTCTGGTATCTGCCAATTTAATTCGCCCTGGTTAGTTAAAGAAAGGCCTTCTATTTGTTTGACCAATGTGTAGTATATAGTATCATTGTCAGGATCATAAGCCTGATAATTGTATTGAAATTCTGAATCGTTTTTGATTGTGGTATCCGACATTTCAGCTATAAATAGGGGAGCGTCATTGACCGGCTTTACTTTTACATGCAATGTGTCATTAACACTTCTAACCCCTGAGGTAGCTCTAATTACAATCTGCGCCTGGCCAAATTGATGCTTTTGATAATCCAGGGTAAGGGTATCATTTTTAATGTCCGTAATTACAACTTGTGGGTTGCTATTGCTTAAAATTACTTTTTTGATAGGGGCCTCAGGATTATCAGGATTCTGATAGACATTTGCTAAGTTCAATCCTGTATTTTCAGCATCTTCATTAACTACTACATCATTTATTGGGTTATTAACTATGAGCTGGCCATAAAAATAATAGGTTTTGCTGCTATCTTCCCATCTTGATGCAGCTGGAATAATGTTGTCTTCAGTGTTAATATCAATTGCCGGCCAGGTATAAATTGATTGATTAAAAAACTCAGGTTTTGTATCCAGGTAAAAGCTTTTTATATCAGAATCCATTATTTGGAGCACACTTTTTGAAGTATATTGCTCATAATCTTCACCTACCAGGTTTTTTAAAGTTCCTTCTAAACTGCTCTCTTCCGTTTGAATTTGGCCTTTTCCCTCTAATCGATTGGCAACGACATTAGTTGTATCGGAATTCCAGAGGATCATATTATAATTATAGAAGGGATGTAAATTTTTTCTAACCTTATTTCTAAAAATAGTATTATAGGGGCCATTCAAACCATGAGTAGCATCCCCCCAAACAAAATCTACAAAGTTACCTTCAAATAGATTAGCGTAGGGATATCTACCGTGTAATCTAATATCTCCGGCTTCCAAATCTGCACCCAAAGCGGAAACATCCCAAATATCTTCAATTGAATAATTATAGCCGAAGACATTACAATTGGCACCTGTTCCTACTAGCATCGCATGGCGGGTTTTAGCAAAGATATTGTTTTCAATTAAGCAATTCGTAGTACTATGACCCAGGACAACACCATAACCTGATCCGGGCTCACTATCGTAATTTGTGGCTTCATGGATATAACAACCGGAAACCAGAATATGCGAAGAGCGTGATATTTGAAAATGATAGCCGGTACAATTATAGCTTTCAACACCTTTTACCCAGCAATTGACAGCTCGATCAAATTTAAATATAGCTCCTTGACCTTTTTTCTGGTTTTCTCTTACTACTTTGAAGTTTTCAAAACCAATATTTTTGACAGGCCCAATTTCTCTCATCCGCATATTATTGGAAGCTTTATAGTATTTGGTTGCTTCATTTTTTATTATAATATGGTTTTCCAGCCCAGTTTCTACTTGTGTTACTTGACCAATATAATTACTACTATCCGAATAAGCATCATCCAGACCTGGTTCTGAGAATATAATCCAGTCATCATTCTGCAAACTTATACTCGCTTCCTGATCATAAAAAATTTCCTTGCTGCCTTTTCCTATATTTTGGGTAATAGCTATGGCAGAATTCTCCCATTCGCCCTTAATGAAGAAACAATTTTCATCAGTTTCTAGGTTCTCAAATCGCAAGACAGTAGTCGTGTCAGATGACAGATTACCCAGAAACCGAATTGTCCCCGAATTATTGTTATTAATTTCTATTGTTTGCTCGATTGAGTAATTAGTATCAGATAAATAAATAACGGTCTGGCCTGCATGGTTTTGTGCATCCTGTAAGGCGTTTACAATTTTCTCGGTCGAAGAACCGGAATAATTTTCAACGTCAAGCCAATTGTCGACTTCTTGTTGACATTCATTTAATAAGCCTGCTGCTTTCCAGTTTACTATTCTACTTGAGGGAATATCATCCCCGTAAGTAGTAGCAAAAATCACAATGACTAGAAGTAAGACTGTTCGTTTTAATATATTTTGTTGCATTATAAACAGTTTTTCTCCTAATAATAGTTATAATGTTAGGTCCCTGGAAATTAACTGTACTGGTAAAGACAAACAACCAATTTTGTAATCCTCCATTTCAATTTTTCTGCTGCTATAGATCAGTTGATGGTCTCGTAAAAAGTACCTCTCGCAAAAACGCAACGACGCAAAGTTGTTTATTATCAATATTTTTTAATGAAGATATATAAAACAGATGTATTTCAATAATATAATGGCTCTATAAATACTTTATGATTAATTTAAAATTAAATGTAATGTGAAATCTACTTTTTAGTACTGTGATTCTATTGTTACTTTTGTATCGCCACAAAAGTAACCAAAAAGGCGCCGGCGGAATAATTAACTGCTAAAATTTAAGTCACTCCAATGAAAATATTTTAATGCTCTGAATTTGATGCTAATGACTTTAATTAAGAGATTTGGATTATATTTTTAGCAATATTTACAATCGTAGCTCATATCCGCTGTAAAATATTTTTTAAACGTTTCGCTCCTAAATTGTCAAGACGCATTTAATTATAATGCCGGTAAATAAAAGAGATTAGAGGGATAATGATAAAAAGTATTTATACTTAAAAGTAGTTCAACAATATTGATATATAATGAAGTATTTCAAAATTGGTTATGATCATGAAAAACTTTCCATGATCATAATGAATCTTAGAGAGCCAGTTTTCTAGAACAAGTGATACATTTTAGCCTAAAATTTTTTGCCATCTAAATTAGGAGCATTCAAGTAGTGCTCAATTCTGGGCTCCCTTAAAACTACATCATCAAAACGCTCGTATAAACTTTTAGCAAATATAAAGTCAAGATGGGCATTACTTTTAGGGGCAAACCCCATAACATCGTTCCAGACTGTTTTATTTTCCATGCAAAAATAGATAAAAGGTGGGTTCTCAATAGCATTCAGTTGTTGATATACTTTTTGGTAAATAGGTACACGAAGCGGACGCACATATCGCATTTTATTATCATGACCTTTTATCATTTCACTATAAATTATATTGGATTGAGGATATTTAGCTGCTATTTTAGACTTGGTTTCGGGGGGGAATCGCAAACTTCCCAGACTGATCCAGGTTATCCTATTCGGATCCACATAAGAATATATCTGCTTCACAACTTGAGGGTATAACACATGCCATTTTTCCCATTCTAAAATCGGATCAAAATGAAAAGCCAGAAGATATCCCGCCTCTTGTGCTTTTTTAGCAGCCTTGAGCCTTTCTATTAAACCGGAAGCCATACTTTCTTCTGAAGCGGCTATTTCCTGCGGATTAACAGACCAGGCTAGAACCACTGGTCCTTCTCTATCAATAGCTAGGAAGGAATCTATATCATCGACTTTGGTTTTAAATTCTAATAAAAGATTTTTTCTACCTAAAAATTTTTTAATTAACTCTTTGGCAAATAATCTCGAACCTGGTAGAGCTATACTATCTCCTAATTCACCAGTTCCTACTCGAAAGAATCGATTGGGTTGTTTTCTTAATTTTTTGTCCAGTTCATTAAATATTTTTTCGAAATCGGTGTAGATCACTGTAGCCGGTTGATTGAGATAGTACTGAAGAATGCAATAAGTACAATTCAAAGGGCAATTTAAGGTATGATTTATAACCTGATAACGACAATATAAATAGCTATCATCGGTTCCGGGGCAACCTTTGACAACATCACCCTGGCTGGTGGTTAAATATATAGTTTTTTTAGGATCATTGTTTTCTATATTCAATTGGTT
>JAIPHI010000182.1 GCA_021735285.1 Fidelibacterota bacterium
AATTTATTGAGTTGCTGTTATTTGTTCTACTATTTTGACTGCTTCATTGGCATCCTTGCCATATCCGTCTGCACCCACTGAATCGGCGAATTTCTGGTCAATAGGTGCGCCACCTACTATCACTTTAATGGCGTTGTTATCATTATAGTGTTCTACTACTTTCTTTATATAATCCCGTGTAGTGGTTAATAGTGCACTACACATAATAATATTAACACCTTGTTCTACGGCTTCATCATATTTTTCGATACTACAATTGGTTCCTAAATCTATCACCTCATATCCCGCCCCTTTTAACATAATAGCTACCAGATTTTTGCCAATATCATGCAGATCATCTTTAACTGTGCCAATGGCGACTTTGAGCGGGGCTTCTCTCTCACTTTGGGCTAATATAGGTCCTAAAATTGTTAGGCCGGCCTGCATAGCTCGGGCTGAGATAAGCATTTGAGGTACAAATATTTCAGAACGAGAAAAACGTTCACCCATTTCGCGCATGGCCGGAATCATAGAGTCATACAACAGGGGCTCTATCCCGATATTTTGATCCAGGCTTTGTTTAACCAATTTTTTGACATTTTCTCTATTACCATCAATCACCGCCTGATACAATTTCTCCTGGCGAGCCATATATGATCCTCCTTTTAAAGTTGTTAGAAATATTTGTCAAAAAATCTACTTAATATATTCAAAACTTTCAAAGATTGTAATATATTATCAAGAAAGGAGATACTATTCCAGTTGAAATATAGTCTTTAATTATCATATTGTTGCTCTATATTATCATTTAGAGTGAAGTTGAGGATAAGGGGTGCAATCTAATGAAATCTGAAGTAAGTCATTTGATAGAGGCGGGTAAATATGGCCTTAAAAATTAGGAACTTTACTTCTTTGTATGATATAATCAGGACATGTATAGCGATTTTTATATAAGTTGTCTTATAAAATAGTAGCTATAATTTATCATAAATACTATTTAAATCTATTTTTCCTTCGGACTATTGAAGGCTTCAGGAAAATCCACAACTAAGGATAGTTATGCTACATCAGACAAAACTTATGCAAATCGCAATATTATTTTTTTATTGCTTGTAACAAAGCAAGAATATTTTGTATTGGAGTGTTTTGGGGTAAACTTTCCGGAGAAAAAACATAGCCTCCATTCTGTGATAATATCTTAGAATTATCCTTTGCTTTTTTTCGGATTTCTTCCGGATCTCCAGAAACCAGAAGCTCCGTATCAATACAATTCCCCCATAATGTTATTTGGTCACCCCACTTTTTTTTAAGGTTCGCGGGTGTGGTTTGTAGAGCTGAGAACTGAAGAGGATTTAAAATATCAAAGCCACTATCAATAATATCTTCCAATATATCATTAATCGCTCCACAGCTGTGCTTCATGGTTTTCCAGCCTGTGTTATCATGGACCCACCTGTTTATTTTTTTGTAAAATGGTTTGTATAAATTTCTAAAAATTTCCGGAGAAATAAATAGTGAGTTCTGTCCACCAAAATCGGTGGCACAAACTAATATTATATCAATATATTCGCCAATTCTGAAATTGATTTTAGCCAAATTTTTTAAAGCAATTTTGGTTTGGTATGCAAATATTCTTTTAATATAATCCGGATTCTCAATATGGGCTATATACCAATCCTGTAGGTTTCTGATTCCCTTTGGGTCTTCTAGATAAGGCGCTAAAATGTAATTTATGTTACCTAGAAAAGTAAATTTTGAAGTAAAAATCGTAGCGCGCTGAGCTTCAGAGATAGAAGATGCTTCATGCACCAGATAATTCAGTTCATTGTCTGAAATGAGCTTTAATTCATGTAAATTATTTTTCAGTTTTATTTCTTTTTCGTCTATTTGTTCCTGCCGCTTAATCAAGTTTAAACTTGATTCTGTAGCTTGCATTATAGCGGAAGGTGGAACGGAATTATTCCCTTTAGGAAAAATGTATATATTATTCTGATTGTCTTTTTCTGTATAAAATTCTTCCGGTACCTGGATTATCTGGCCATCAGGTAATTGCCATTCTTGCCACATAAGATTTTTCATACCGAAAATGTTTTTATAAGGTGTCATGCCCCTGGTATCAATCCCTATCACTTTTTTTAGGTCATCATCAATTTCTCCTAGCATTTGCTGGGGCTCGATCAGTTTTATGGATTTTTCCTGTAATCCATAGTATTTTCTTAGTTTTTTAATAAGAGAGATATGTAAACCACTTATCATAGTTGAACCAAGATCAATCGGGATCCTGGCTATCGATTCATGTTCAATAGCTTTTATTATTAAGTCTTTTGAGTTCATATCACGAATAAATCTAATTCATATCATTATAATTATAAAGCTGCTTATTCAAAATAAAAATCAATCGCCTGACAACAATATAAATTGAAATTTATCAAAAGTGTGACTGATGTTTAAATTTGAATCGATTGTTTGGAGTGTATTTATGAAAATGAATAGCTTTGTTTTCTTGTTTTTAATAGGGATGCTTTTCGCTAATCAATCAAAAAAGACTCTTCTTGTAAGAGAAACTCATCAAATACCGGAGATTGATGGGCAAATTGAATCCTGTTGGGCCAAAGCAGATTCTACTACATCTTTTGTTCAACATCAGCCCTACCACAATCATCAACCTTCAAGGAAAACAGTTGCCCGTATATTAACCACTAAAAATGATCTGTATTGTTTAATAATGTGCTATGGTAATCCACAACAATTAGCCAATTATACTGGGAAATTGGATGATCTCAATAATGCGGATTATGTTGCACTAATTCTCGATTCTTTTGGTAATAATAGAACAGCATATAAATTTTCTGTCTCCGCATCTGGAGTTCGCAGTGATTGCCGATTGCTAGATGATGGCCGTAATAATGATTATTCCTGGAATGGAATCTGGTATGCTAATGCAAAAACATATGATTGGGGGTATGCAGTCGAGTTGAGAATTCCATATAAATCTATTCAATATAAGAAAGGAATCGACTGGGGATTAGATTTTTATCGATATATCCCAAACAAAAACGAGGATATCTACTGGAATAAATATGATAGAAATGAAGGTCAGCGGATCTCTAAAGCAGGTCAGCTGGTATTTAACAATTTTCAACTTCCAAAAAGGAAAATGCATATGGAAATCTATCCGGTAGGTTTAACCCAAGTAGAATATCAAGATGATGGGAATTATAAATTTAGCCCTGATCTGGGCTTGGATGTGTTGTACAATCCTTCGCCTCAACTCACTTTTCAATTTACAGCTAATCCGGATTTTGCCCAAATTGAAGCCGATCCCTATGAATTTAATATTAGTCGGTATGAGACCTATTATGATGAGCGGAGGCCTTTTTTTACAGAAGGGAATGAAATCTTTATGGCTGCTGGCAAACAAACCGGTACTGGATTCTACAATCCTATGGAACTGTTTTATTCCAGAAGAATTGGACGCAAACTTCCGGATGGAAGTGAAGTTCCCTTATTAGCGGGAGTGAAAAGTTTTGGGAGAATCGACAAGTATGAATATGGAGGCTTCTTTGCCTATACCGGAGAAAAAGAATATACGGATGATGATACAACAATGACTGAAGAACGAGCCAGCTTTAGTTCCCTGCGACTCAAACGACAAATTTTTGGCAATTCATCATTAGGGCTTCTATATGTTGGCAAGAAATCACCGGATGGAAATAATGGAGTGATGGACATTGATGGGGCTGTGCGGGGATCAAATTGGCAATTAGCCTATCAACTGGCTCGTTCCTATAAAAATGATCAGGGAGGTTATGCAGGTTCGGCTGGGTTAACTTCTTTTGGAGATAATTTCATGTTTTTTGCAAAGAGTCGCATTGTAGGTAACAATTTTGATGTTAGTGAAGTTGGTTATGTCCCCTGGCAGGGCACTTCTGAATTTGTAGTAATTGGAGGCCCGATGTGGCATTTTGAAAATGGGGAACTGAGAAGGATAATGTTGTTTGGCGGGCCCTGGACATATTACGAAAAAGAAGATAAATATACTGATCGGGGCGGAATATTGGGATTTAACATGCATTTCCGAAGTGGCTGGGGATATGAAATAAATTTCCAAGCTGGCAGTTCTAAAGACCTTGATAAGAAATATAATTCTTATTCCTGTTATTTATCCAGCTGGTTTAATGTCAGTCCCAGGTGGGATGGTAATCTCTGGGCTTCCTACGAAAAGACATACAATTTTAAAAGAAATTATCTGGCCTTTTATAATAGTATAGGTATTGATTTTAACTGGAATATTTCCAGAACAATGGAGATAGGTTCTTCCTTCAATACATATATCGAAGGAAATCCGGATGGTAATATTGAGGAAATTACTTATAATTCACGTCCCTTTATATCTTCCACTCCAATTAATAATATGAATATTCGGATTTACCTGGATAATCTTTTCTTAAAATCATCAGGTGAATTTGAAAGGCTGATAGGAGGGTTTTTATTTTCCTATAATTTCTCCCCGAAAAGCTGGCTCTATATTGCTTTGAATGAAGTTCAGCAGCGGCCTGGCCAAAGATTAAAAGTACAGGATAGAGCCGGGGCTATAAAATTAAAATATTTGTATCATCTCTAACTAGATTGACTTGATTCGTTGTTTATCCTTGATTCACACTCATTTCATTCGTTGCGAATCGAGTCCGGGTAACTTGACTACAAGGACAGGATTTCGTAAACTTATAGGAATTGGTTGAAATTAAAAAAGAGGGCTTTTCTATGACCAAGGATATAAACCATCAGGGTTATCCCAAAATAGTCACGATTGTGGGAGCAAAATATAAAGATAAAACTAATTTTATGACAGCCGCCTGGAGTACATATCTTTCTCATAATCCACTATTATTTGGTGTTTCGATTGCATCCCAGCGATTTACGCATGATCTAATTGAAAATAGTAAGGAATTTAATGGTAATATCCAAATGTTAGTTGAAATTTTTTATGGAGAGATTCAATATTCATAATTTTCTTAAAAAATTTTAAGTATTTTTACTTTCTCTTTTCTTAACTAATTCCTCTACTTTTTCTTGAATTAGGTGTAAT
>JAIPHI010000183.1 GCA_021735285.1 Fidelibacterota bacterium
AACTATTGATAGAATAGTGCACCATGGACATCTAATAATGCATACAGCTGAAACAAGTTACCGATTAGAAAATTCAATGATTAGAAAACAGAAAAAGTAAATATGCAGCTAGAATTTTATCTTGCAACAGCTACACTTTTTTCTTGCAAAGAGCTAGGATTTTATCTTGCAAAATCCAAGTATTTTTTTATTCTTTACATTCCAGGAGGAGACATTAACTCTGGAATTTTAATATTAAAGGCTTCAGAAAAATCCACAACCACAAATAGTTGGTTACACAAGACATTAATATTGAAAATCTCTATAAATAAAACACATCAAAATAGGAAATCGCCCCGAAGCTATCCTCGGGGCGATTTAGGAGGAGGTCTGTATGACAAATAAATTTCTATTTTAGCATAAATATGCGATGTTTATTTCTAAATGTAAATCCTTTAGATCTTTTAACCCCTCACACAACATATATTATCACCATATTTCATAAAAACTACTTAATCAATATTGCTAATATCACATATTAGACACCTTTATTTTGAAAAAGTTAAAATGTTTTTTTCTATTTTGTCAGATGTAATAATCAATATTGTTTATATCTTATTCTGCTGGTAGGATATATCAGTTCGGTTTATTAGTTGAATTCAAATTAATTTTTTTGTAAAGTTGTGACATGAAGATTCAAATAATAATACAACTGATTTTTGAATTATTATTTGACTGGATAATATATCAAAATATCAAACGGTCACATTAAATATTCTAACTTTTTAATTATAACTCGGCCGATGAATAGCATTGTAGATATTGGTTTTTTTAAGGTTTAATCCGAAAAATTAAAATAGGAGTAAAAGAATGCAAAAGAGTGTAATTTTTATTTTGGTACTATCTGTTTTTCTAATAGGAGCAGAATTTACACTATTACCGAGAAAAACTAAATATACTAAGCCCTTCTTTAATAAACATCCTGAATATAATGGTAACAATGTGACAATTTTTATAATGGATACAGGTGTTGAAATGTCTTTACCGGGACTCAAGAAAAACCCGGATGGTTCTGTAAAGGTCGTGGACGTATTCGACGCTTCCCGCAGTGGAGATGTCAAATATGTCAAAGCCCAAACCCAAACTATCGACTCAGTTGAATATCTCACAGATGGCGAAGAGATATTCCTCTCTGATTACAACGAATTTTATTCGGAAGAAAAGGAATTTTACATTGGCGCTCTAAAGGAAGCCGAATATCAGAATAGCGAAGCCAGAGACATTAATGGCAATGGTGAAACTGATGATCAATGGGGCTTTATATCTTTCCAAAATAGCTCCAATGAATGGGTTTTGGTAATGGATACTGATGCTAATGGCAGTTTAAAAGGAGAAGACAAAATTCAGGAATATAGACAAAATCATAATTATATTCTTTTACCTCGCAAGAATCCAATTTTCCAGCATCAATGGATGTCTTTAGCTATCAATTTTTACCCAGAAAGAAAAGTAGTCAACTTCCATTTTGATGATGGGGCTCATGGTACCCATGTGGCAGGTATTGCTGCCGGATATCACCTTAACGGAGATTCGGATATCAATGGTCTTGCACCAGCTGCTCATATCGTGAGCATTAAGATTGGTAATGGCGCAGCGCCTGGCTCTGCTACAAACACTGGATCCAAGAAAAGAGGCCTGGAATTTATAGAACGGTATATGGAAAAACAGGGCGGCTATGGTGTCATCAACTTGAGCTTTGGAATTGAATCTTCAAATGAGGGCTTTTCCGAGGCCGATAAGCTATTCAACGATTTTGCTAAAAATAATCCCAATGTTGTAGTTTGTACATCAGCAGGAAACGAGGGTCCGGGGGTATCTTCTATCGGAACTCCAGCAGCTGGTCAATTTTTAATTTCATCGGGAGCAGTGATGTACCACACAACCGCTCGCGATGAATATGGTTGGGATCTGAATTCTCCAAGAATAACCAGCTTTAGCTCTCGAGGTGGCGAAGTTGCAAAACCGGATGTGATTTCTCCCGGCGCTATGATATCCACAGTGCCCCAATGGGCGGGAGGCGATTTTTACTGGGGAACCAGTATGGCGTCTCCTTATACCGCTGGCGAGATTGCCTGTGTTCTAAGCGGTTTACAGGCAAAATATCCAAAGCAGAACAAAATCTCTTCCGCTCTTATTCAACATGGTCTCAGGGAGACATCCCAGCCTTTAGAGGATTATAAAGTTCTGGACCAGGGAGCCGGAATGGTTGATATGTTAGAATTATTCGAATGGCTCGAAGACGAGATAGATAAGCCCACTCCTTTAAATTATCATATAGCTACAGAAACTTTCGTTCCCCATTTGCCAAAACTTAAAAGCAACTCTATTTTCTGGCGTATATACGATACAAATGATATCAAAGACGAATGCGATGTTACTATTAAACCGGTTTTCCCTGAAAGAACCTACCAAACTCAACTGGATCAATTTTTTATTAAATATCATCTTGATAGCGATTCACGCTGGGCTCATCCTGCTCAGAGGAACATTTCTATTTCAAGAGATAATGAAACAGACATAAAAGTCGAACTAAATACTGAAGGGCTCGATAAAAATTCTTATAAAACTGCCAAAATCACGCTTACACCCGATCACATATTTCAGGACGTTGGACAAGAATTCTGGGTTACTGCAATTAATCCACTCCACTTTACTAAAGATAATGAATTTTCTTATTCCATTGAAGGTGAGAAGGTCGCGCCTGGCCACACTAAACGATACTTTCTGGCAGTTCCATACGGTGCTTCATCAATGAATGTCCATATCCAAGCAGAAGAGGATGAATATGCTATGCTTAATTCCTATCTTTTTGATGAAGATGGGCTACCGGCTGGAAGATTACATGCAATCTCCTCAGATAATGAGAACTATGAAGTTGATAAACGCTTTACTGATCTAGATCCCGGGGTTCTGGAATTAACAACGTATGGAAGTCTAGCAGGCGAAGAAGCATCCGAATATGATTTAGAAGTCTCCTTTTCCGGTATTCAATTTAATACTGAGGAAACAAAAAATCTGAATTTCAACGGTGGTAATGGACCTTCTTTTTCCGGTACTGTAACACCGGTTCTGGACAGCTATCAACATGTTCAATTACATGGGAGCATAAATGGATATACCCGCGAACATACACTTTCCTTTGGTAACAGTGATACACTTTCTGTCCCTTTCAGAAAAAATGCAAATGATGCCACTGTAAAGTTCAAAATCCACATGCCTCTAAAGTTTCACACTAATTTTACAGATATTGTGATTCTGGCAGAAAATTCTGAGGGCAAATTTGTGCATTCAAGCTCAATATTAGCTAAAGGAAATACATTTACTTTACCCTCATCACTTGCTGAAGGTTCCTATCAATTGAAAATTATGCCTGCCTATGTTGACTATGCCAACAAAGAAAAATTCGAATTACCTTTAGACGAAATTCATATTTTCTCCGAACAGTATAAAGGTTCTCACAATTTTGAAGGGAACGCTCTTTATCAGGGATTGGAATATCCTTATACAATTTCATTGTCTTCAGCCCCACCTATTATTCCCGATGATACTTATTTTTACGGTGAACTCAATATTATGAAACGAGGAGAATCTATTGCAACCCGAGAGATCAAATTAGAAAAATAAATATTATGAAAAACTAATACTTTTACCTTCCGGAGACATTATTTGTCTTTGGAAGGTTTTTTGTTTTAATTACAATTATAGCGATTTGCAAAAGTTTTGTCTGATGTAGCATAACTATCCTTAGTTGTGGATTTTCCTGAAGCCTTCAATAGGCTGAAGTAAAAATAGATTTAAATAGTATTTATGATAAATTATATCTACAATTTTATAAGACAACTTATATGAAAATCGCAATATAACACATTCCTTACTGCTCTGTGAGCTTAAACCGATCTGAATCGTAGCCTTTCTTTTCAATGATCTTAAATATATTCCTCAGGGTGCTATCCGATAATTCCGGCGACCTGCTTAATATCCAGCCGTATTTACGTTTAGGATGGCCCACGACTGCATATTCATAGTTTTCATCCAGTGCTATTATCCAGTAGTCACCCCAAAATAAACTGAAGCCGAAGATTTGCACAAAACTTACTTTTAATTTGGCATTGGTTTGAGGATCGACAATTTTTGCAATACCTTTGACTCGGCTTGTTTTGCCATTTTCTTTTACACATTTGTTTATAACGTTTAGCCTGCCATCTTCGCGTAATTCATATTTTGCAGTAACCTTGCGAGCACAACTTTTTTGAAATCTATTTGGTATCCGGGCAATTTCATACCATAAACCAATATACTTGTTAAGTTTCACATTATCGACTACTTCTAGTGCCTGGGAATTTTTCTGTTCCCCCGTTCCTATCACAGGAAATAATGTTAAAAAGACAAGAGCACTAACTATAGTTCTTTTCATTTTCACCTCTTCCATCATTTACTTATATTAAAAGGAAATATTCTAATTCTCAAATTTTACACTTAAAAATATTCCAGAATGTTCAATTAATTTGATTAAAAACAATTTTGTAACTATTTTAAATTATAATCTATCTAATTATGTTATTAAAAAGAAAGGTTTATATTATGAATAAAAAATTAATTTTTAATACTTTTGGACATCAAATGATATGGTGGGCTAGCGTTCTCGGAGCAATCTATGCGATACCCTATTTAGGGCCGCTCCTAATGCTCCCAGTCCTTACTTTCCATTTACTTTATACTTCCAATATGAAATATGAATTTATTTTAATATTAGTTGCCGCGGTATTGGGAACTTTTATGGATACTTTATTTAATATATTTGGAATTGTAGAATATAGCGGAACCTATAGTTTTGCCAGCTGGTTAGCACCTATTTGGATAACTTCCATGTGGGTTGGATTCTCAACTACTATTAATTACAGTTTGAAAAAATTGGGTAGTAAAAAATATCTGGGAATGATCCTGGGAGCGGTATTTGGCCCAATTGCATATCTGGCAGGCCAACGCTATGGTGCT
>JAIPHI010000184.1 GCA_021735285.1 Fidelibacterota bacterium
AGACAGTTATGTATGAACTTGGCCTTCAACAACAGTTAAGTGTTAATAATTCTGTTAATGTGACTATATTTTATAGAGATATTATGAATTGGCTTTCATCTGAATATAATTTTATTGATCAATGGGATAGATATACCAGATATGTTACCCAGGACTATGGTAATGTTCGTGGTGTTACTTTTTCTTATACCCAAAGAAGTACAAGCCTTTTTACATTAAATTTAGACTATACATACCAACTAGCAGAGGGAAATGCTTCATCACCTGATGCTCAGTACTATGATAATCAAAGTATTCCCCCAGTAGAATCTGAGAAATATGTTATACCACTTGATTGGGATGTGAGGCATTCTATCAACACTAAAATTATGATAACGCCGAGAGATGATTTAGGATTTAGCTTGATTAATAGATTTGAGACCGGGAGACCGTACACACCTCAAGTGCAGGGACAAAGAAACGCTCCTGAAAATTCCGCTCGTAAACCATATCATTTCACGACTGATTTCAGAATGTATAAATATTTTAATATCGGTAATAGTAGTTTTAAACTCATTTTTAAAGTCTATAATTTATTTGATAGAAAAAATGAAAGATATGTTTTTAATGATACTGGCAGAGCTGGATCGTCTCTTGTTCCAACCTATGCTGGTCAATCGATAAAAGAGCATTCTGATAACCCTGCAATTCATTCATTGAATGATTGGCTTTATAGACCAACATACTATTCTAATCCGAGACAGATATTACTTAGATTAGTCTATAATTTCTCAATGAAATAAATTTGACTGAAAATAATAGAGGATTTGTTCATAATGAATAAAAAATTTTTATTTTTTTATATTCTGGTAATTTTACTATCGACATTATTTGCTGAAGAGTCTAATAATTTTCAGCAAGGATCACCTAAAAGATGGTCACAGAGTAAGATCGATAACTACTATCGAAAGATAAAATTACAAAGGCAAACAACGGCTGAACGTCCCCAAAGACGTTCAGCGATCATGTCCGGTAATATGATCAGAACTTTGGTGTTTGATTTTGGATCAATTGGAGCACCAAGTCAGGAACCATCTTTAGAGTGGCCGATATATTCAAAACATGGATACGGATATGAATTTGGACCTTTAGTTGGTGTTGAAGTCCCAGTAGATACAAATGGACACTTTTTACCCTATACTGAAAAAAATGGTGAAATGCTAGTGGATAAAAATAATCCAGCTTATGATTCTACTTTTTTTATTATATCTGATGGGCTAATTGATGGCGGAGCACCAGGTGCTTCTGAAGAACTTTCCCCAGAAAATTTACCCTGGGGATGGGAACCTTTGCAAGGATACGCAAATCCTGAAGGTAATTCTATTGCTCAATCTAATAAACCTGAAACCTGGCCGGAGAATTGGAACAGTTGGCCGGGAACATATAAAGCAAATGCAGCTACAGCTGATCAAGCAGTTTATTATGTTATGGATGATCGGTTTAATAGAGAATTTCCGTTCTATCCATTTACCAATGATAAGACTACCGGTGGGATGGGATTAAGAGTTGAGGTGCGTGCCTATCAATGGTCAAATACATTAGCAAGTGATGCAATTTTCTTCGTTTATGAAATTACAAATACAACAGAAAATGACTATGAAAATGTGGTTTTTGGAATGTTTGGAGATCCTCACATAGGAGGTTCTAATGATTATTCCGATGATTGGGCCTATTTTGATACAGATGTTAATATGGTTTATGGATATGATGGCGATCAAACTGGTGAATGGGGAGGTAGAACCGGTTATTTTGGTTATTCATTTTTAGAGAGTCCTGGTAACCCATATGATGGTATTGATAATGATGGTGACGGTATGGTGGATGAGTCTATGTTTAATGGAATTGATGATGATAATGACTGGGATCAAAGTAAGCATGATGTTGGTATGGATGGCATAGGTCCAGATGATCCATCTTATCCAGGCCCTGATGAAGGGGAAGGAGATGGTGTTCCGACTGCTGGAGCTCGTTTCGATCCTACAAAACCAGGTGAACCTAATTTTGACGTAACCGATTTAGATGAGGCCGATCAAATTGGGTTAACTAGCTTTAATGCCTATCAGTATGGAGCTGATGCAATAAAAAATGATCAATCTATGTGGAATAGATTACAACCATATACTGAAGTAGGTATGAATAATGCATTTACTGACATTTCACAAAACAGTGACAATATCTTCCTCTATGGCTCTGGCTATTTCCCACTCAAGGCAGGGGACACAAAAAGATTTTCTATTGCTTTATTGATGGGAGAAGATCGGTATGATTTATTTAATACTGCTGAAGTTGTGCAAAATATCTATAATAGCGGGTACAAATTTGCAAAACCACCAAGTAAACCTAAAGTTTCTGTTGTAGCAGGAGATGGAGAGGTTACTCTTTATTGGGATGATTCAGCAGAGCAATCTTGGGATCCTGTATATGGTTATGATTTCCAAGGATATGCAATATATCGAGCAACCGACCCTGGTTTTAATGAGTGTCATACAATTACAAATAATAATGGTATAGCAACCTATTATGATCCTATAGCAAAATTTGATAAAAAAGATGGCATAAGTGGTCCTGCTCATGTTGGTGTTGGTGGAACTCACTTCGATTTAGGGCGAGATACTGGACTCAGACATGAGTTTTCAGATACCACAGTCGAGAATGGTATAAAATATTATTATGCTGTATGCTCTTATGATATTGGTGACACAACCGGGACAATGCAGGTCCCACCTTCGGAATGTACAAAATCTATAGATAAAAACACCTATACAGGTGAAATTACATACGATCTAAATACTGTCGGGGTTACCCCCAGAACAAGAGCCCCTGGCTTAGTTGAACCATCTTTCACTGAATCCGGAATAGATCATATTGGTCCCGGAACTGGAGACCTTAGTGTGAAATTTGTTGATGAGACTGCAATTAGGGATGGTGTTGAATATAAAGTTACATTTGGTGATGTCAAAACAGGTCCTCCAGATACTGTTATGTATGTTACAGAAATGGCAGATTATGAATACTCGGTTGTACCAGAAGATAGTAATTGGATTCAATTACCTAAAGTACAAATCACCGATGTCAAGGTTTCTTGTAATGGCTCAAATTGTAATCCTGAAGATTATATTTTAAACAGGATTATGGGGAGAGTAAAGTTTTCAGATGATCTCTTTAATAAACAGATACAAATAAAATATAAATATCAACCTGTATTTCAGGATAAATATTTCAAAGGTGAAGATGGAAATACAAGTTTTGATGGTATGCGAATCATTGTAAAAGATGATTCAATCGGTGTTCATGATAACCAAACTGGATGGTTAGTTGGTACTTCTAACCTTGGATATAGAATTGACAAATGGTATAATGAGGCTGAAAAGTACTCTCATTCATACAAAATAGTCTGGGACGAAAAATACATGGAAGAGCCTACTCTGTATAATCAATATGCTCCCTTTAGAATTTTGGATATTACCTATGCTTATAAAGATTCAGTTACTGAGGCTCCATTTCTAATTATTGGGGCAGTAAATAATGAATTCGACTATCAGAAGTCTAGTATCGGAATATTACGAGAAGAAGAACAAACAATTGAAAATACTACCTGGAAATTAACATTTAATTTCCCCCCGGCTGATGTTGATACTTTGTATCCTGAAAACGGAGATGTTTTTCAAATTAAAGTTGGGCGCCCATTTACAGAAGATGATAGCTATACATTTGAAACTAAATCTGCTAAATATAAATCTGATAGTCTAGAATCAAATCCTCTGGATAAAATTGCAGTAGTCCCTAATCCCTATTGTGCCCAGGCAAAATGGGAACCAAAAATAGAACATACAGGTTACGGTAGAGGAGAACGAAAAGTAGAATTTATCAATTTACCTCCAACCTGTAAAATTAGTATATATACTATTACAGGGGAACTTGTTAATACTATAAAACATAATTCGGGTATGTGGGATGCATCTGAATCTTATAATTTATTAAATCAGGATAACCAGGAAATTTCCTTTGGTATATATATTTGGCATGTTGATGCTAAGTCATTAGGTTTAGGAACAAAAACTGGAAAATTTGCGGTGATAAAATGAGTATAAAAAAATCAATAATTATAACATTAATTTCCATAAGCGGTTTAATTGGAATGACAAAAACTGGAACATCTGCTGCTCAATTTCTTAAAATTGGTCCTATGGCAGGAATAATGGGGACTGGTGAAAGCGGAGTTGCTAATGTACGAGACCTTTCTGCAATTCATTATAATCCAGCTGGATTATCTAGATATCGAACCCAATCTGTAACTTTTACTCAGAGTAATTGGCTAGTAAATACAAATTATTACTATTTTGCTGGCTCAATGGATTTTTCTAATGCCGGAGTCGTGGGGTTTCACATAACAACGCTCGACTATGGTGATATGTTAGTAAGAACCGTAGAAGAACCCGACGGTACTGGTGAATATTTTGGTTCACAAGACCTGTCAATAGGGCTTGCTTATTCAAAAAATTTAACTGATAGATTCTCAATTGGTGGCCAAGTTAAATATATTAGCCAGGAAATATGGCATATGAGTGCGGCAACTGCTGCTATAGATCTAGGTGCTCTATTTATAACACAGTTCAATGGGATCAGGTTAGGAATGTCGATAACTAATTTTGGTGGAAAAATGATGCTTTCCGGTAGAGATGTACAATTCTATAATGATCCTGCTACTGAGTTATATGGTAACAATGATCAAATACCTGCTGAGTATAAATTAAATCAATGGCCTTTGCCTTTGACATTTCGGGTTGGGCTTTCTGGAGAAGCATTTGATAGTCGCCGGTTTCGTCTTTCCTGGAATGTAGACGCAGTCCACCCCAGTGATAATACTGAATATCTAAATGTTGGTAGTGAATTAGAGTTTAATAGAATGTTTTATTTACGGACCGGTATTAGGACACTATTTGTTAAAAATAGAGAAGGTGGTGCTGCTTTTGGTGGTGGTATTAA
>JAIPHI010000011.1 GCA_021735285.1 Fidelibacterota bacterium
GCGAGACTGTGATGATCCAGTAAAATTAAATAAGGGTTGAAATAAGAAGGCGAGGACATTTATTTTCAAATTAAAAATAAATTCATTTTGTAATAATTACTAATTGTTGGGGTAAAAAAATACTGACATATTTTAAACAGCCAGTATCATAATGGATTCCTGGCTGAAAATTTATTTTAAATTATAATTGAAAAAACAAATAATGATAGAAACTATCCTGGTTAAAAAAGGTATTATCGATCAAGATATTCTGGAAAAGGCCTATAAGATCAGAAATGATGAGAATGGGAAAGGACGGAGGCCTCTTGCAAAAATTCTATACGATGATCTGGGTGTAAGCAGAGAAGCTGTGCTCAAAGAAATTACGCCCTATTATGCGATACCCAGAATAGAACTTGATGAAGAGGATATTACCCCGGAGAGAATAGAATTCATTTCCAAATTTTTAGAAGAAAATGTCTCCCATGATAATCGTGTCAGATTGTTAAAGAATAAGATGATTCCCTATGTAATAGAGGAGCGGAGTGGAGTCGATACTCTGCTACTATTGACAGCCGACCCTTTACAACCGGAACTGAAAGAAATAATCGAACCATTACCAGTTAAAGTGGAAATTTGTTACACTCCCATAGATAATATCAACATTATCTATAATGAGGTCAATAAAAGCCAGAGTAGAATGAAGGAACTCCTCGATGAAATTGAATATGAGGAGAAAATTGATGCTGGTGAAATTGCGGAAGAGGAAGTTGGTCAGGCAGATATACAAAAAGAGATTGAAAAAAGTGCTCTGGTAAAATTTGTCGATGGATTATTAGAAGAAGCTGTGCGAGAAGGTGCTAGTGATATTCATATTATTCCAAGAGGGATCAAGGAGACCGAATATAAATTCAGAATTGATGGGGATCTATTTGACTGGTATCATCAAAAGGGAATCAGACCGGAATCTGTTGCTGCTGTATTCAAAGATAAAACTCAGGGTGTAAATCGTTTTGAACGGGAAAGGGCTCAGGATGGTTTTATTCAAAAAGAGGTCGATAATCAGCTAATACGCTATCGTGTTTCTATTGTACCCATTATCAGTAAGTATTTTGGAAGAAAAATTGAAAGTATAGTTATTCGGGTGCTGGACGATAGAAAAGTGATCAAAAACCTGGACCAAATAGGTCTTTTGCCAAAGGCCCATAAAGATTTTTCAAAGGCTATTAATTCTCCATCCGGTTTAGTTATAATTACAGGACCGACTGGCAGTGGTAAAAGTACTACTTTAGTTGCAGCTTTGTATGAAATAATTGATCCTAAAAAATGTGTCTTGACTGTTGAGGATCCAGTTGAATACATGATAGAGGGTGCACGGCAGCTCAAGATCGGTGAGAAAATGGACTTTAACCAGGCCATGCGTTCAATCTTAAGACATGATCCCGATATTGCATTAGTTGGCGAGATGCGGGATAAGGAAAGTGCTCTGATTGGGATGAAGTTGGCCAATACCGGTCACCTGACATTTTCGACCCTCCATACAAATGATGCTCCCAGTGCTGTCTCCAGACTTTATAAAATGGGCATAGAGCCTTTTCTAATTGCTAATTCTATTAAATTGGTGATGGCTCAGAGACTGGTCAAAACTCTCTGTGAAAATTGTAAAGAAAAAATCGAAAATGTGGATAAAAATTTAGCAAGTGCTGTCGGATTTACTGAGGAAGAAATAGCAAATACAACTTTTTATAGGGCTGTTGGTTGTAAAAAATGCAATGAGGGATATAAAGGTAGAACCGCGATCATGGAGGCGCTCTACTTCGATAAAAATATTAAACGCTTGATAATCCAGTCTGAAAATAATATTGATGAAGAGAAATTAAGAGAAGCTGGTAAGAAAGAGGGCATGCTCTCACTTAGAGAGGCTGGCAAAAAAAGAGTAGTAGATGGGATTACAACCCTGGAAGAAGTTTTAGCGACTACAGTTGAAGTATAACAATCAGGTCTGCTCCAATCATTGGCATTAAATATGCAAATAAATAATTGATATTTGAAATTGATAATATAAGTTTTAGGTATTTTTATATAGTCCGGAATAATGAAGACTGATCAAAGAGAATATAAAAAAGTTGTACTATTGCATGTCCTATGGTGAGAAATCACTGAGCTTATGAAAAAGATCAACTATCTCGTCTGATATCGAGCTGTAATAATATAATATAGGGACATTTTAATAGGAATAATTTACCGGGTTCTTTATATATTTTGATTAAAATTAGGATTAAATTACAATAATCAATGGGAAGAGCGGAATTAATATTAGTATTTGGAGCGATTGTAATATTTGGAATCTATTCATTAACGATTCTGGATATGCAGCTCCAGAATAGGATAGCCAATATCAATAGGAAATATGAGGACGCGGCAGTCTCGTTAGCCCATTCCTATTTGAATATGGCCGGCAATGAGAAGTTTGATGAACATGTCGATAGTGACGGGAAATTGCCTCCGGGAGCCAGTTTTACCAGTCCTGATTCTTTAGGAAATGAAAGTGGAGAAACGGACTTGAACTCTTTTGATGATCTGGATGATTATATTGGACTTTCAGATTCAACTTTATCAATTACCTTTTATGATAGCGATAGCATTATTTATCAATTTGAAGTAGATTTTTCAGCTGAATATGTAAATTTAGTAAGTGGTAGCTGGACAACTTCTGCCAATATAACTAATAATAAGAAACTTACAATGCGAATAAATAGTGATTATCTCCCTTCAGAAGTTGTATTTTCTCGGGTAATGAGTTATAAATAAAATTATGAGGAGTTGAATTGGATTCCGGGCTTACATTAGCATTATCATTCTTAATCGGAGGCATTTTCCTGATGACAGTGCTAAATACCCAGGTAAATTTGCAAAAAACTGCTACTGTTAATTATCTAGAAGAGAATGTGCACCAGAACATGGATGGTATGAGAGAGATATTAAAAACTGACATTGAGAAGGTTGGCTATAATATTGACCTAACAGAAGTCTCAAGCCCTATTATCCTCAGTAAATTACATGGTAGTAGTCATTTTAATTCTATAAAGTTCTATCTGGATGTGAAATCCGAACATGAAGATGATACTGATAATGATCTCGATTCCATTCATATTTGGGTAAGCGATACAACAGCTTTGGCAAATACTGAAAATGGGAGTGACTGCTATTTATATAGAAGAGTTAATAATGGTGATAGTTTGATGATCGGTTCCGGAGTAACTTTTTTTGAAGTAGAGAAGCAGAATATGAGTGATCTGGTCAATGGGGATGACGTTGTTATAATATCGTTAGTTGCGGAGACACCCTATTCTTATGAGGAGCAATTTTTCTCTGCAATGTGGAAAGGCAGAATATGTCCGAAAAATTTGAGGTAAATATGCAACAATTAATTAATGAATCCAGAGAAATTTTAAAACCTATTGTGGAAAATATTCCGGATAGGTTGATTTTTGATATTGATCGTTGTCGATATCTATTCGAACAGCTCCAAAAACTGGAACCTGAAAAACGAATTATACTGCGGGATACAGTTGAGAAAATGCTACATTATATGGAAGAGCTGGAAGCTTCTGATATTGATATGGGAGGAGCAGGTAGTAAAGGTAAAATATGGTATCGTGTGCATGGCAGTAAAAGACCAGAAGATGATTTAAGCGCTTTTAGATTAGACGAACTAGACCTGCTGATTATCAACCTCCTGGAAGATAAACAGGTAGAAGCCTTATTGGACAATAGAAGTTATGATTTTTCTTTTATACTTGATACAGATGAGAAAGAAAAGCGGCGTTTAAGAGCAACTATTTATATGGATTTGGGGCATCTGGCATTAAATATGAGAATGATTCCAAAAGAGATCCGATCTCTTCAATCTTTTGATTTTCATACCAATATTATCAATAGTTTTAGTCTGGAAAAAAGTACAAGTGGTTTAAACTTGATAACCGGTATTACCGGCTCGGGTAAAAGTACGACTCTGGATTCAATCGTTGATTTTAATAACAGTATGTCAGATTCACACATTACTATTATTGGAGACCCGATTGAAAGAGTCCACAAGTCAAAGTTATCAATAGTTAGACATCGTGAAATAGGGAGTGATGTACTTTCGTTCAAAGATGGTGCCATTCAAGCACTTAGACAGGATCCTGACATTATTATAATAGGTGAAATGCGTTCCAGTGACACAATAATGACTACTCTTGAATTGGCTGATACAGGGCATAAGGTGTTTTCTACAGTACATACCAGTTCCGCAGTCGAAACTATAGATAGAATCGTGGATACTGTACCTTTCAAATATAGAGGCAGAGTCAAAACCAGACTTGCGGATGTATTAGAAGTCATTGTTTCTCAAAAACTGATGCCCGGAACGGATGGTAAATTAGTACTTGCCAAAGAGGTTATGACCATGACGCCTGCTATCAAAGCAGCCATTAAGAATGAAAATACTGATGAAATTTATGGAATTATCAGGCAAGGTAAAAAATATGGTATGCAGACATTAGAACAGGACCTGAAACGATTATATAGAAGAAATGAAGTTAGTTTCGAAATCGCAATATCCAATGCTAATAATAAGAAGCACTTTAAAGACTTAGTAAAGTACAGCTTTTAATAGATTGTTGTTCAGAATTAATCTGGTAAATAATTATGAAAATTATTGAGGATATGATTTTATTAAATTTGCTCCAAAAAATTCTGGATTATATCATCATTTGATTGAGCTATGTATATATTTTTATATATTCTGGCTTTTATACAGTATATTGGGGATTATTTTTTATAAACCACAAAATATAGTTGATAATTATTATGAAAAAACATATATTAATACCAGATTTAAGGGAAAATATGAAAGCTATAGTTATGTCCTCGGTTAAGTGATCTGGGCATTTATAGAATAGTGAATAGATGACCTGATATAAATAAGTATATAACTGTTTTTGAGAATAAGATTTGGAAGTAAAATTGCAAGGAAAAGAGAAAAAGCTAATATTTGCAGTTTATAAAAAGATTGCACTATCAATTTTAGTTGTATTCATAACTCTTAATTATCACTTGTTAACCATTTTAAAAAGATAAATTATCTATGTTTGGAAAAAATAAATCACTTACTATTAATAATACCGGCACAAAAATTCAATCCATCCTGGGACATTTGGGTGATAATGGCGAAATCAACATTGAACAGATTAATTCTGTCAATATGGGGCCTCAAGAAATGGTGGAGGATAGAGCCAGCACGAAGAATATGATGACCGGGGAACAAAGTTTTTCAGCGGAAGAAGTATTAGCCTCAAGTGGAGCTGAGAGGGAAACTGAAAGTAAAGATATAGAATCCCTTTTATTGGAAACTTTTGCAGATATAAATGAAAAAAAATTAGACCTTGGTATAAATATTCCTTCTAGATTTATTAAGTCTATATTTATCGATCGTGACTTTTCTGAGGTCAAAGCATCTCAAAAAGACCAGCAGGTTAAAAAGGAAATAAATAGCAGATTGGAACGTCCTGTCAGTTCCGAACATTACGATTATATTGATACCGCAGAAAATAAGGTAATCGGCTTCACTTATGAAGGAAGGCCTCCATTTCTAAATATATATGATAGAATTAGTGATGTGCTTGGGATTAAAACCAGAATAAAGACACTTCTGCCTGATGAGATAGCTTTGGCTAATCTTATCAATTATAATTATGAACCTGAACCGGAAGAAATTATTGCTGTAGTTCATATTGATAGTGAATATAGTCAATTAATCATTACCAAGGGGGGAGAGTTACTGCATGTTTCTCATGCAATAAATATTCCCATTAAATCACCCGATTTAATAAATAAAATTTCCGGAAGGCTTCTATATGAAAAGGATTTGAATAATATTGAAGATTTCTCCAGAATTGTAATCACAGGAATGGGGGTTGTCAAACAGGCCAAACAAAAATTAGAAAAGAAGTTGACTTTTGAGTCGAGTGTAGAATACCTCAGTCTGGATCAAGATAAATTCACATTTCTCACAGAAGTTAGAGGGGATGTTAGTGAAATAGGAATTCCCATCGGTATCTTGGTGACTATCCTGAATGAACAAAAACCGCATCAAAATACAGTTGATTTAATTCCTGAATATATTAAAGAAAAGCAGACTTTTTTTAAATTATCCTGGTATAATCTTTTTATATTATTTTTATTGTTTTTAAGTCCTATCTATTTGGGTTATAGATATAGTAAAGTTAAGAATGAATATTTCGAAGTTAAACAGGAATATGAAGGTATTCAAAACAAGATAGAAAATATAAAAGCAGTACAGGCCAAACGAAAAGCGCTGTTGGAACAAATCAAGCAGACTGAAGCGGAATTAGAAAAAGTTAAAGATATTTCAGAAAATAACTATCAATTATCAAAAAGCCTGGACAAAATTAAAAAAGCGATCCGAAAAGAAGGTGGTATCTGGCTTGATAATGTAAATTTTAATAGAGAGAAAATAACTATTACCGGCTATGCAGTATATCGCAACCGACCCCCGCGATTTGTTGCCAATTTTGCAGATGCAAGCTTAGAAAATATTACAAGAACGGAGATTAGAGGCAAACCTGTTTATAAATTCCAGATAGTAATCTCTGAAGTTTACGAGGATACTAAAGTATATAATCCGCAGATAAAAAATAGTAACTGAGATATTATGTCCACTCATTTTTTAAATACAATCGTATTAATATTAATTTTCATTATAATTGTTATAGGAGGAGTATATTTTACACATCAAAAATATGGCGAAAAAATAAATAATCTGGAAAAACAGATCAGCAATAAAAAAAGTCAGTATCAACAATTAAAAGATTTTAGAGAAGAAGTTGAAAAGGAAAATAAAAAATTGGAAAATATTAAGTATCAGCTCAATAATTTTCCGACAATGTTGATTAATAAAAAATATATTCATCAGGTATTACTCTATTTTGAAAAGTTCGATTCCAAGGGAGAATTTTTTGAGTTTGATTATAAAATGAATAATATAAATAAAAAAAATGAGACAACAGAATGTTTATATACTTTATCCGGGAAAGGAACATTTACAAAGATTGAAAACTTTATAAATTATCTCGAATATTCACCTCCATTATTTTTTATAGAAACTTTCTCCTATACTTTTAACAAAAATCAAGAAGGCACTATTAAATTATTGATTAAAGGTATTTTTATCGAAAAAGAAAAGAGTAATGGAAGGGATATCTTTTCCATTAATCCGCGTAAAAATTATGGAAATACCTATAATCCGTTTAATCCTCTGATCAAATGGAATTTACCGTCAAATGAAAAAGGTCTGATCGATATTCGTAACGCCCGTTTAGTATCTTTATTAAAACCTAATACAGCCTGGGTCAAACTCTCTAATGGACAATTAAAGCAAATTGAAGTTGGTGATGATGTATATCTCGGCGAAATGGTAGCAGTAAATATGGAGGAAGGTAGTGCAACTTTTAATCTCAATATGGGCGGCATTAGAAAAACGCTGGTAAAAACCTTAAATGAGAAAGTAGCTAATGTGGAATAAAACTATAAAATTATCAATAATAGCAGTGCTAGTATTATACGGTCTCCTGGTAGTTAATGTTTTTAAAGGACTACTGTACGCCCAAGACTTACCGATCAGAACTCATACAACAGAGGAACAACTGGTAAGTTTGTCAAGCCGGACAAGTTATCAGGATGCAATCAATATTTTGAGTAAAGTCGCCATTAGAGATGAGGGTAAAGCAATTGTAGATATGACAGATATTCAAGGGCCAATAAATGTTGAGATTAGTTCTATATACTGGAAAGACGCCTTGAAAAGAATTTTGTCAGAGAAGAATTTAATCTTTCGAGAAAGTACTAATTATTACCAGATCGTTTCTGCCGAACAAAAAGAGGAAAAAGAGCAGGCAGAGAAGAAAGAAGAAGATAAATATAATACAAGTACCAGAGAAGTTAAAATAAATGCAATATTTTTCCAGGCGGACCGTACAAAATCAAGACAGGCTGGAATTAATTGGTCAGTTATCCAAAATGCTCCGGGCCTAACATTAGATAAATTAACTGCTGGTTTTACTTTCGCCGGTTCTGAGGAACAACTTCAAGGGGGACAGGCTCTAGGCCAAATTATGCACAGTTCTGCTGATCCGGATGGTCAAGTTGATGTGGAAGCCGTTCTAAATGCTTTTGAGAATATGAATCTTGGTAAAATTATATCTAAACCCTCCATAAAAGTCGTTGATGGTAACACTGGTTCAATTCAGGTAGGTAAGAGATTTGCTGTCACCCAAAAGGATTATGCCGGTAATACAGTCTCAAAATTTGTTGATGCCGGTACAATGTTAAAGGTTACTCCGGATATAATTAGTGATAGTGGCCAAACTTTTATCCACCTAACAATTAATGCTGAAAAAAGTTCGGCGCAAACTGGTCTTGACCGCCCGGAAATATCTACTCAAAATGCTAAAACGGATGTACTGTTAGTTGATGGAGAACAAACTGTCATAGGTGGTCTGTTCACACAGGATAAACAAAATGTAAGAAATGGTATTCCGATCCTAAAAGATTTGCCCTGGTGGGTTTTGGGGATCAGATATATTGCCGGCAGTAATCAAGTTACTACTACTAGGAAAGAACTGATTATTTTTATCCAGGTTGAACTTGTAAAAAGTTTGAAAGAGAGAATTGCGGAAAAGAAAGAAGAAATGGCTGCTGATAAATATCAAAAAGAAATCAATGATTTTAATCGGAATGTAGCAAATTTTAAAAATATTCAAAGAGCCGGAGAGACCGAAGTAAATAAGCAGAAACAGAAAAAGACGATTGATAGTACACTGAAGAGAGATACATCAAAGATTTCTTCCGGAGTGTCTAAAAAGCCTAAGAAACAAACAGAAAAAAAATCTACCAAGATGGTATCCAAACATAAAAAGGAACCCGGGTTAGAAAAAGTAGCTGAAGAGGAATTAAAGCAGAAAAAGCTTACTAGTAAAAAATCTAAGAAAGAGTCTGAAGAGGAAGTAAAAATAAAAGAAGAAAAAATAAGTAAGAATTCTACCCAAAAAGCACAGAAAAAATCACCAAAAGATAAGAAATCAAAGACTTCTGTAGAAGAAATTAAAAAACCAAAGGAAACTGCCGAGGACTCAAGCAAAGTGGGTAAGAGTGAAGAGATTGATGATTTCGAAGAAACAGCAGAAACTGTTAATGATACAATTCAATCCAATTCTGATACAACCCAAGAGAAAATAGATACCACAGGAGTCAAGAAGAAAACTAATAAGGTGAAGAAGAAAGAAAGCAAAGTCAAACAGAAACCAGCACCAAAGTCAATATTTACTGTTCAGATTATGGAGACTAACAATTATGAAAATGCACTGGTAGAAGCTTCGAAAATTATGGTTAAGGGAGTCAGGAATAGGATCGAATTAAAAATTAGAGAGGGAAAATCCTATTATAGCGTTAGAAGTGGTAATTTTGACAACTATGAAGAGGCAAAAGATCATCGGGGAGAGATAGAGAAAATTATTCCCGATAAGCAACTAGAAATTTATAAAATAAAATAGTTTGCTGGAATGAAATAGGTATACTTATTAATATGGAGAGAATGTTTAATGATTAATTCAGTACTAAATAATAAGATTAATAATTAGATACCATTTGTCCACATGTGATTAATGGAGTTTATAATGGAGCATAGCAAGTATAAAAAAATAGTTGAAGATACTTCATCCGGAGTTTTTTTATACAAAGATAAGGAATTTGTATACCTCAATAAAGCATTTGCCAATATGATAGGATATGCAATAAATGATTTAAGAGGGACCGGATTTGATACAATTATACATCCGGATTATAGGGATGAAGTCGAGCACCATATAGCAGAAGTTGAAAAATCCAAATTCAGGGAATATGTAAAGCCTATCGAAATTAAAGCTATGCTAAAAGAAGATAGTTCTATTCTCCCAAAATTCATTGCTTCCTTCGTGAAAAAAGAGAAAGAAGCAAAAACAATCTGGCTTAAGATCTATATGTCGTTGATAAATCTGAACGGTCATAAATATATACTGGGTCATGTTTTTAATGTAAGAGATAAAAAGAATTATAAAAGGAAGCTGGAATATACTTATAAAGGTGTTATTGAATTAATCGCGGGCACTATTGAAATTAATGAAATTTATCGAACCCGTCATCACAATCAGATCAAAGAACTTACTTCTAAAATTGCTGAAGAGATGGATTTATCAGAGAAACAGAAAAAGAGTTTGAAATACGCAAGCATGGTGCATGGCATAGGGAAATTAACAGTTCCGGCTGAAATATTATCTACGAGTGGGAAATTATCTTCGGTTGAATTTTCTTATTTAAAAGAGCACCCTAAAAAAGGCTATGAACTACTTAAAAAAATTAATTTTCCCTGGCCGATTGCGGAAATTATTTATCAACATCATGAAAGAGTTGACGGCTCAGGCTATCCGAATGGTTTGCAGGGTGATGAAATTCTTCTGGAAGCCAGAATATTTGCTGTGGCTGATGTAATTATTGCCATGGCCTCCCATCGGCCTCACAGAGAAGCATATCATATTGGTGAGGTGCTCCAAGAGATCATAAATCAGAAAGGTAAACTATTTGACTCGGAAGTGGTCAATGCCTGTGTTAAAGTGTTTCGTGAGGGATTTGAATTGTTTAATAAAGATAAGTAACCAGAACAGATGAAAAAGCAGTATTTTATAAAAGGTTTTTACTTATGAAAATAAGAGCAATATTAGTTTTTGTAATATTTTTTTCATTATTATTTACCTGTTCGAGAATATTAGAACCTGAAGATCAAAATATCAAGATCAGAGGAAAAATCCAGGACTATTACACCGGCGAAAATATTGTTGATGCTCAAATAGATATTCTGGCTGAATCCTTACAAGATGTTTCTGTAAAATCTGATTCTACCGGTGCCTTTGAGTTTAAAACAGAATTTGAGGATACCAGTAAAATAACTATAATAGTGAGTAAGGAAGCCTATTACTCTGACACCACAATTATAGAAACCGCAGAACCTGGTAAACAGCAAGAGCTGGGAATAATAAAACTCAAACCGGATTATCAACCCATCACAATCTCAGGGACATTATATAGTAAAATGGACAAAGTGCCAATTGAAAAAGGTCGGGTAATATGTAATTTAATTGAGGAACAAATCACTACTAACGTCAATGGTGGTTTTAGTTTTGATATTGATATAGATCAAACTGATACCATTGAACTAATTTTTAAGAAACAGTATTTTAAGGAGGATACTGTGCAAGCTGGTTTGACACCAGAGAAAGATCTTGATCTGGGAAAAATATTTATGGATTATATGTATGATCCAGCTATAATTACAGGTCAGGTTTTTGATAATAGAGGTGATACAACATTAAGTGGAGTAAAAGTCACAATCGAAGAATTCAATAATGTATATGGATATACTGATGAATCAGGCCAGTTTGAACTTCAGGCTCAGATAAATACGCCCGGCACTATCAATCTAAATTTTAGCAAACAATCCTATTCAACAAAAACAGTAATAATTGATCCGATTTTACCGGAGGATACAATCCAAATAGAAAATGTTAGGCTTATTCCACCTGCTTATCAGCCCCTAACTGTAAGTGGTAAGGTCATTGATGAGGAGGCGAATCCCTTGAAAGATGTAGAGATCATTTCTGAGGTGATGGATTCACCAGTAACTACAGGCTCCCGAGGTCGCTTTAGTTTTAATCTTCAGATTGAATCCCAAAAAACAACTAGTTTTATTTTTAGTAAAGAATATTTTAACGATATAACAAAAACTGTCGATTTAATTCCGGAACAAGATGAAAATCTGGGTGAAGTAGTCCTAACTAACCAATATCAAAAGGCTAAGATCAGTGGAAAGGTAGTAGATGACCGTTCAGGAAAACCAATTCAAAGGGCTAAAGTATTACATACGGCAACTAAAAAATTCGTGACTTCAAATGAACAGGGCAATTTTGCAATTAATCTGCAAATAAATGAACCGCAGAATGTAGAATTAAAAGTAAGCAAATATCCCTATCAATCCAGCACAAGGGTCATTGATCAGCTTGTACCTGAGGAAGTGATTGATTCTCTGGTAATATCGTTGGTTCCTCCGGCTTACGAACCGATTAATATTAGTGGACAAGTAATAGATCAGGATACTGAACAACCTATCCAAAATGTATCTGTTCTTATCAACCAATTCCCCCAATTAGTCACAAGTACAGGCCAGTATGGATATTTTAACGTAACTGCTCAGGTTGACCGGAAAACCCCCATTGATATTACACTCTCTAAAGAAGATATGTATAATAGTATAAATATTGCAGATACTGTTAGGCCTGAAGTCGATCTGGAACTGGGGCAACTTAAAATGGATAGTAAATATGATCCGATTAATATCACCGGCCAGGTAGTAAAATATTCTGATAATACCCCATTAGAGAATGTGAATGTTGCTATTGTTGAATTTCCGGAACAAACAGATAAGACTGATAGTAATGGCGAATATGAACTCCATCCGGTTATTGCTGAAGCTCAGAAAATACATGTTACTTTTAGTAAAAATTCTTTTAAAGCGGATACAGCTGAAGTTGAAGTTGCACCTAATATCAATAGTACTGTGTCCCAAATTCCACTCCTGGAGGAAATAACAAAGCCGGCTTCTATAGTTTTTATCAGTGCTGATCCGCAAGATATCAGAGTGAAAGAAAGTGGTGGAGAGGAAAATTCGATCTTGACCTTTGAAGTAAGAGATTCTTCAGGTGTCCCTATAGATATTTCTGAAGATACAACAGTAGCGGTGCGTATTGTGACTGGTCCGGGAGGTGGTGAGTCACTTTATCCCAAAGAACTGAAAACTGATAGCCAGGGCAGAATCAGAACCAGTTTGACAAGTGGTACGGTTGCAGGGCCGGTTGAGGTGGAAGCCTCTCTGGTCACTGAAGGAGGAGACAAAGTAAAATCAAATCCCGTATCCCTCGTGATTCATGCCGGGCATCCTGATCAGGATCATTTTTCTGTAGCTGCTGAGCAACTCAATATTCCCGGTCTTGTGGAAGAAGGCCTGGAAGATGAAATTACAGCTACTGTAGGTGATATGTATGGAAACTGGGTGGCCGATGGAACACCGGTATATTTTAGTACTATTGGAGGCGTGATCGATGGTTCTGCAACCACTACTGACGCTCGAGCATCAGTGATTTTAAAAAGTGGCGGCAAGGATCCGGAGCTTGCAGATTCCGGCTTTGTGACTATAACCGCGAAAACTACAGATAGAGATGGCAGTACTATCGAAACTACCGGAGAAGTTCTTTTTTCCGGCCACTCTGAAATCACTAATTTTGCACCATCGAATATCACTTTTGGCCAGGGCCAAAGTGTGACTGTGACTTTTAATGTTTGGGATCAGGAATATCATAATCCTTTGGCTGCAGGTACCAGATTAAGTGTTTCAGCTAATCCTGATACTCTAGCCTCCGTAGAAACAACATTTCCGGAGGATGGTCTGGATGATGTCCAATCCGGACATACCAGCTATACATTGACTATCATTGATAATCCTAATTCATCAAGCGGCGGAGAAATAAATATAAAATTAAAGTTAAATAGTCCAAACAATGATATAACGAGACGAATCCAAGCCACTCTTACAGAATAAGGATATAGGGCAAATGCTAAGATTAATTATAGAGAATTAATTGTGCTCAAAATGTTATTTTGCTTGATAAAATTTTATATTATATTAAAACCTGATTCTTATGGATAATCTTGATTTTTATAGTGGCGAAGACTAATTTAGAAAACTCAAAATTATTAAATACCCTATTATATGGAAAAAGGAGGGAATTTGGAAAAGGAAAGAAAATATAAACGCTGGCATCTCTCAAAGCCATTAAAAATTATAGATAAAAAAAGTGGCAAACATATCGGTAATATTACTGACATCACAGTAGCAGGACTGGGTATGATTAGTAAATACCCTCTTATTTCCAATATTACTCTCCAACTGCGAATAGACCTCTCCAATGAAAAATTTCCTCTGGATGATATTGAACTGGATGCTAAAAATGTTTGGTGTGAAGAGAATGAAATTGTGGATCGTTATTATGCAGGCATGGAATTCGAAGATATTAGCGGTAAAATGGAAGAAAGGATCAAAGAACTTATCGAACGGTTTGGATTTACCACTTAATTGAAATTTTATAAAGAAAATCAGATCTGACTTTCTTTATAAATAAACTCAAAAATAAGATAAAAAAAGGCGAAAAATAAATGGTAAGAAGAAATAGGTCTCTTTTAGCCCGTTTAATTATCACTATGATAGCACTATTAGTCACCGCTCAAGTTGTTCCCGGAATTCATGTCAGTGGTATAGGTGCGGGTCTCTTTGCTGCTGCAATTTTGGGCATAGTGAATGTTATTCTTAAACCTATTTTGATCATTTTTACAATTCCGATTACCCTTTTTACATTTGGAATTTTTTTATTTATAATTAATGGGTTAATGCTGTGGATAACTTCGGAAATTGTACCCGGATTCTGGATATCCAGTTTGGGAGCAGCTGTAATAGGCTCAATTGTGCTCAGCATTGTAAATTGGCTGATCAATTCTATTTTAGAAGAAAATAGAAGGTATTAGGCTTCCTTTTATTGCCTTTTGAAAAATCTTCCAATCCTATAAAATCCAAACACTTTACGGCATTTTTATTAAACTCTATAAGATACTTTATGATTAATTGAAAATATCTAAGGATTTCCGAATCATTATTTATTGAAAATTAAATACATAGCGATTTGCAAAAGTTTTGTCTGATGGAGCATAACTGGCCTCAGTTGTGTATTTCCCTGAAGCCTTCAATAGGCTGAAGGGAAAAATATGTTTGGACTGTTTTTATATCTATCAATTATAAGACAATTTTATTGAAAATTATTATAAATGTTGATTGACGTGTACCATGAATTTTTGTTTTACTCCGGGTATCCACTACGAAATCTGTTTCAGCAGACTTCTATATTAATATTATCAGACAAAATTTTTCATATGCTATAAGTAAACCTTAAACAATAAGCAATAACGATAAAAAACCTTAAATAAAAAAGATAATATTGACTTTTAAATTAAAATTATTAAGTTTTAAGGTAGTGATGATATAAATATATAGTTACTATATTAAATAATAATTATATGCGGGGAATATATGAAAAAGTATTTTACTGCTGGCGATCAAAATCTCAAGAATCGGGGTGATTGTTTTGTTAAGTTACAAACTGATGTAAATGATAAAAATAAGGTCATCCTCAATAGCAAAGTCAGCAGTTTTTTTGGAAAATCCATTAAAAAATTAGCCTATAATATTTTGGAATTTTATGGTATCTCTGATGCTAAACTAATTATTAATGATAGAGGAGCATTGGAATATGTTCTGGCCGCCAGAATCGAAGCGGCTATTAAACGAACCTATAATAAAACTAAGGATTATTTATTGCCGTTTAACCCGGATAATAATTATCCCATAGAGAAAGATAAAAATAGACGAACTCGTTTATACATACCTGGTAATATTCCTAAATATATGATAAACGCAGGAATTCATAAGCCTGATACTATTATTTTGGACCTGGAAGATTCTGTGCCAATGGACAAAAAGTTTGAAGCCAGAATACTGGTTCGCAATACCTTACGGACCAATGACTTTCTCGGTGTTGAAAGAACTGTAAGAATAAACCAATTACCTGCGGGATTGGATGATCTGGAAGCAGTTATTCCTCATAATGTTCATACGATTTTAATCCCAAAATGTCAAAAACCTGAAGATATTAAAAAAATAGAAAAAAAGATATCCAGTGTAGAGGGAAAATTCAAAAGTGAACCAGTGTATTTATTGCCAATCATAGAAGATTCCCTGGGCTTGATGAATGCGTTCAAAATTGCTCAAGCATCTGATAATATTGTTGCTATGGCTCTTGGCTTAGAAGATTATACTGCCAGTCTCGGTATCCAAAGAACAAAGGGAGGCAAAGAAACAGAATTTGCTAAAAATATGTTGGTCAATGCGGTCCGGGCAGCAGAAGTGCAACCTTTGAATTCGGTCTTTTCAGATGTTTCGGATCCGGAAGGCTTAAAAACTTTTGTGCAGAATTCGCAGAAGATGGGATTTGTTGGAATTGGTTGCATACATCCTCGCCAGATCAAAGTTGTTTATAGTGAATTTCTACCTGAAAAATCCGAGATAGAATATGCAAAACGGGTTGTCAAAGCTTTTGAAAAAGCTGAAGAGAGAGGTCAGGTTACGGTTGCTCTGGATTCAAAAATGATTGATCCGCCGGTAGTCAAACGGGCTTTTAGAATAATTGAAATGGCTCTTGAGAGCGGACAATTAGATAAAAATTGGAGGGAGCAAGATGAAAAGTAAGATGGTGAAGAATGCTTTAGGCCGAAAAGTTCCAGTTGAAGTTAATGGCGAGACAGTGATTCCTTTCAAAGGCGTTGGTAAACATCGACCCCGGGGTAAACAACATGCGCCCAGAATTTCTACTGCCATAGACTATCCTAATGATGGTAATAAATGTGTTGACTCACTAGCAACAGCATTAAAAAAGGCTAGTATTTCTAATAATATGACAATTTCAACGCACCATCATTTGCGCAATGGTGATTATGTGGCCAATCAAGTTTTTGAGTTTGCATCTAAACTTGGAATTAAAAATCTCACCTGGCTTCCTTCGGCATCATTTCCCTGTCATGAACCAATTATAGAGCAACTCAAAGATGGGACCATCAACCATATCGAAGGCAGTATGAATGGGCCATTGGGCAAGTTCACGTCCGAGGGAAAAATGAAAGGTATAGGAGTTCTGCGTTCGCATGGAGGACGCTACCAGGCGATCCAGGATGGTGAAGTTAAGATTGATATTGCTGTTTTGGCCGCACCTACTGCGGATCCATTTGGAAATGCTCATGGATTGGATGGGCCATCTTCATGCGGAGGACTGGGATATGCATTACCCGATTACAAATTTGCTGATAAAGTAATAGTTGTGACCGACAATCTGGTTGATTTTCCTGCAATGCCAATGCATATCGAAGGAAATTATGTGGACTATGTAGTAGAAGTTGATAAGATTGGTGATCACAACAAAATAGTATCCGGTACAACTAGAATTACACGTAGTCCTGACAGATTATTAATTGCTGAATATACAGCACGATTTTGCAAAGAAGCTGGTATAATTCGCGATGGATTTTCATTTCAAATGGGGGCTGGTGGTATTTCTCTGGCTGTAGCTGATTTCTTTCATAAGATCATGAAAGATGAAAGGGTTAAAGCCCGTTTTGCAATTGGTGGTACTACTCAATATGCAGTGCGGATGCTGGAAGAAGGTTATCTGGAGTATCTACTTGATGCTCAGACTTTTGATCTGGAAGCTGTGGATTCGATGCGGAGAAATCGAAATCACAGAAATATTTCCATTTTTCATGCTTACGATTATCATAGCAAAGGCTTTTTCAACCAGATGATTGATGTCCTTACTTTAGGGGCGACCGAAGTGGATGTCAATTTTAATGGCAATGTTAATACTCACTCCGATGGCTACTTACTACATGGCATTGGTGGCTGGCAGAATTGTCTTTTTGCTAAGTGCACAATCTTACCGATTCCTCTCTTTAGAAATAGAATTCCGATTATCAAAGATGAAGTCACCACAGTTACCGGTCCTGGTAAATTAATCGATGTAATTGTGACTGAACGGGGGATTGCTATTAATCCTCGCCGCCAGGATCTGCTGGATAAAGTTAAAGACTCAGATCTGCCCATTCGAGATATTCATGAATTAAAAGAAGAAGCTGAAAAAATATGCGGAAAACCTGCCAAGCCACAGCTGGAAGATAATGTGGTTGCTATCATTAAGTGGGTTGATGGAACTGTGATAGATGCTGTGGGTCAGGTAAAATTAGAATGAGAATAATTTCAGATTTGATTTCAGATAATTTTATGATCGATCTTAGGCAAGAAACAATAATAATTGTGATACAAATATGAAGGAGGTTTTATGCAGTATGATTTTTTAGATAAATTGGGAATTAAAGAAGTCAATCATGGGGCCTCAATAGGAGGCAAAAATGGTTGGATTGAGACTACTGGAAAAGAGTTAATCTCTCGTTCACCAATTAATAATGAACCTATTGCGAAAGTCATTCAAGCCAGTCCTGATGACTATGCTAAAATAGTAGAAAAAGCCCAAAAAGCATTTAAAAAATGGCGGATGAAACCAGCACCAAAAAGGGGTGAAATTGTGCGCCAAATTGGAAATCGATTGAGAAAATTTAAAGAGCCTCTAGGTAAACTGGTAACTCTGGAAATGGGAAAAATTGTTGCCGAAGGTGAAGGTGAAGTTCAGGAGATGATCGACATTGCTGATTTTGCAGTTGGACAGAGTCGCATGCTTTATGGTTATACGATGCATAGTGAGCGCCCACGACACAGGATGTTTGATCAATATCATCCTTATGGCATTGTTGGAATTATTACAGCCTTTAATTTTCCGGTTGCAGTTTGGGCCTGGAATGCTTTGATTGCTGCGATGTGTGGCGACGTAAATCTATGGAAACCGAGCTCCAAGGCACCTTTATGTGGAATTGCAGTCCAGAATATTCTTGAACCTATAGTTGACGAATACAATTTAGAGGGTATCTTTAATCTTGTAATCGGTCGTGGTGCTACAATAGGTGAAGAATTAATCCATGACAAAAAAATTCCACTAATAAGTGCAACAGGTAGTATTGAGATGGGTAAACATGTTGGAAAAGCTGTTGGTCAGCGGCTGGGTAGAACGATCCTCGAATTAGGTGGTAATAATGCAGTGATTATTACTGAGGATGCTGATCTTGAAATGGCGATCAGAACAGTATTATTCGGAGCGGTTGGAACAGCAGGTCAACGGTGTACCACAACTCGCAGAGTTATTGTTCAAAAAAGCATAAAAGATGAATTCGTTAAGAGATTGATAAAAACATACAAACAGGTCAAGATTGGTGATCCGTTGGAAAAAAATACCTTAATGGGACCGCTGATTGATGAATTAGCTATTGATAATATGATGGACGCCATTGCAGAAGTTGAAAAAGCGGGAGGGAAACTACTTTATGGTGGTAATAAAGTAAAGATTGATGGTTTGGAAGATGGATTTTACGTAGAGCCTACTATCATGGAAGCCAGGAATGATTATGATATTGTTCAAAGTGAGACTTTTGCTCCAATTCTTTATGTGATCGAATACGAGGAGATTGATGAAGCAATTCAAATTCACAATCACGTGCCCCAGGGATTAAGTAGTTCGATCTTTACGAATAATGTCAAATACGAACATCTATTCCTATCTCATGAAGGTTCTGATTGTGGCATAGCAAATGTAAATATTGGAACCTCCGGTGCTGAAATTGGCGGCGCTTTTGGTGGAGAAAAAGAGACCGGTGGTGGACGTGAATCCGGTTCAGATGCCTGGAAGGCTTATATGAGACGCCAGACAAATACTATCAACTGGGGTGATGAACTTCCTCTGGCTCAAGGGATTGAATTTGATGTGGATTAATTTTTGTAGAATCTGTCATTTATAGCATTTTTGATATATTCCTAAAATTGAAAGTATCATTTTAAGTAATAAAATCAATTTGTTGAAATGGTTTTTGAGTTATAAAAAATATGGAGTCAATATTGAAAATAGGTATCAGACGAGAAGATAAAAATCAATGGGAAGGGCGTACTCCTCTAATACCTGAAGATGTAAATAAATTGATTAATACTAGGAATATAGAGGCCTGTGTTCAACCCTCGTCAATCCGGGCCTATTCTGATCAAGAATACCGGAAAGCAGGTGCTAAAGTACAGGAAGACCTTAGTGGATGTGATTTGATTCTGGCCGTTAAAGAAATACCTTTAAAATTTTTTCAACCCGAGAAAACATATCTATTTTTTTCCCATACATTCAAAGGTCAGTGTTACAATATTCCTATTATTAAACAGATGCAGGAATTCAATGATAATTTGCTTGATTATGAGAGAATAATTAATGGCGAGGGGCGTCGCCTGGTGTTTTTTGGTCGATTTGCAGGATTGGCGGGTATGATTGATTCTTTATGGGGTTTAAAGGAGCGATTCAAATCTGAGGGTCTAAATACACCTTTCCAGGATTTGAAATATGCCCTCAATTATTCATCATTAAAAACGGCCAAGCAATCTATTAAAAAGGTTGGCAAAAAAATATATGAAAAAGGATTTCCAGCTGAGATCAGTCCGGTTACAATTGGAATTGCAGGCTATGGGCATGTTTCGCAGGGAGCCCAGGAAATATTAGATCTTCTACCCAATGAAGAAATAAAACCTAAACATCTTCAAAGCTTGATTGAATCCGGACAATGTTCTAATAAAAAAGTCTATAAAGTCATATTCAGAGAAGAAGATATGGTCAAGCCAATTAATCTAAAAGATGATTTTGAAATCCTGGATTACTACCAACATCCTCAAAAATATAAGTCAAATTTTTATAGTTACTTACCATTTTTGACTGTGCTTATAAATGCTATTTACTGGGATAGCAGATATCCGAGATTGGTTACTAAAAAGCAAATTGAAAAATTATATATAACAGAAAAACCAAAATTGAAAGTCATTGGTGACATTAGTTGCGATATTGAAGGAGCAATAGAACCGACAGTCAAAATCATGGATTCAGGTCATCCTGTTTATGTTTATGATGTAGGACTGCGGAAAGCAATAAATGGGATAAATGGGAATGGACCTGTTATCCTTGCGGTAGATAATTTGCCCTGTGAGTTTGCAAGAGACTCCTCTCGGGCTTTTAGCAAGGCTTTAATGGATTTACTTCCGGAGCTGTTGGATTGTGATTTTCAAACAGATTTCGAAGATCTAAAAGTTGATAATGCGATTAAAAAGTCAATTATTTTATACCATGGAAAACTTACACCTGATTATGATTATTTAAATAAGTATGTTTAATAATTATCTATTGCAATGTTACATATTATTGTCATATGGAGCACAAATAACTCCAGTTGTGTATTATCTGAAACCTTAAATAGGCTGATGAAAAATATATAAATAACTTATTGTATGACCAAAATTTTATTATTTAGCAGACAATAGGTTTGCAAATCACTAAAGCCTTTAATTATTATAAAAAAGGAGAAGGGATGAAAAAAATATTGGTATTAGGAGCAGGCTTGGTAGCTAAGCCTCTTGTAAAGTATCTCATAAATGAGGACGATTTTGAAGTCACAGTTGCGACCAGGACAGTAAGAAAAGCAGAACAGCTGGTAGAAAATAGTTCAAATGGTAAAGCTGTTCAATTGGATGTGAATAACACAAAAGAGCTGCGCAGACTAATTAAAAAATCTGACATTACAATCAGTCTTTTGCCTTATACTTTTCATGCCAAGGTTGCCAAAATATGTATTGAATTTGGTAGGCATATGGTAACTACATCCTATATTAGTGATGAAATGCAAGCATTAGATGAAGATGCAAAAAAGGCTGAAATTTTAATTCTCAATGAAATCGGAGTTGATCCGGGTATTGATCATATGTCGGCTATGCGAATAATAGATAGGGTAGAGAATCAAGGCGGAAAAGTGGCATCTTTTAAGTCTTATTGTGGAGGACTGCCTGCACCCGAAGCCAATGATAATCCTTTTGGTTATAAATTTAGCTGGAGCCCCAAAGGCGTACTGAAAGCCGGTAAAAATGAAGCAAAATATCTGAAAGACGGCCAAATTATAGAGATTGACGGGGAAGAACTGTTTCAACATTATTGGCCTCTGGAATTTGAAGATGCTCCGGCCAAGTTTGAGACCTATCCGAACCGCAATTCATTACCCTATATAGATACATATTGCTTAGAAGATGTGGATACAATGTTTAGAGGTACCATCA
This sequence comes from Fidelibacterota bacterium, assembly GCA_021735285.1. GTDB lineage: Bacteria > Fidelibacterota > UBA2242 > UBA2242 > JAFGTP01 > JAIPHI01. Next base: position 22,013 of record JAIPHI010000011.1, read on the forward strand.
GAAATAGAGGATGGTGTGATGCTCTGAACTGTATTGTTAAATTGGGCTTGTTAGATGACAATAAACAGGAAGATCTAAGTAAGATGACCTATAATCAGCTGCTAAGAACTCAGGTGAATGCCGGCAAGAATGAAAGCACTCGTGATGCAGTTGACACATATCTGGGCGAAAGTAGTAATAAAGCTGCCCTGGATAAGCTGGAATGGCTAGGACTTTTCGAAGAAAAACAATTACCGAATGAAAATACATTGATTGATGTAATGACAGCATTATTCCTGGAAAAAATGTCTTATCAAGAAAATGAACGCGATATGATTGTATTATTTCATGATTTTCTGGTAGAATTTCCGGATAAGAAGCAACGCATTACTTCCACTCTTATTGAATATGGTCTTCCTAATGGAGATTCTGCTATGGCCCGAACAGTAAGTTTGCCAGCAGCAATTGCTACAAGATTGATTCTGCGGAATGAGATTCAAGAAAAAGGAGTGCATGCACCTGTGATTCCGGAAATTTATAATCCCGTACTGAATGAATTGGAAAAAATGGGCATAGTTTGTAAAGAGAAGGAGCAAGATTTTTAAAATTAATAAATTTACATTCAAGACAAATCTGATAATGAGACACTTAATTCAACATATATGTTATAAAAAAAATGTGTTTTGATGGAATTACTATATCTTTGAAAATATTATTCCGGAATAAATAAACCACTTTTGTTTTAATTTTGATTTAAGATATCTTATAACTTATATTTCGGAGTTATTAGCTTCTCGAGAATTACTGTTTGAACTATTTTAAAAAGCATATAAACAATTGTAATATTAACAGCATGAAAAATTATAATAAACTGGTAATATTGCAAACCTGAAATTTTTCAGTAAGACCTCTCCAATCTCAAAAATATCATTCCTGAGCAAACATAGAGCGAGTAATCTCGATAAGTCAGAAGCACACAACTGAATGCTATTGTTACTTTTGTTTCGCCACAAAAGTAACTAAAAAGGCGCCGGCTGGATAATTAAATGCTAAAATTTAATTCGCTCCCCTGAAAATATTTTAATGCTCTGGAATTATTACTAGTGATTCAAATTAGGAGATTTGGATTATATTTTTCAGTAAATTAAACTATCGTAGCTCACATCCGCTGTAAAATATTTTTTAACCGTTTTACTCCTAAATTTTCAAAACGCATTAAATTATCATGCCGGTTAGAAAAAACAAAAGAAAGTTGAGTTTACATATATTTAGTGGAATGCATGTTTTGTAGCACAACTATCCGTAGTTGTGTTTTCTATCCGAAGCCCTTAATGGGCTGAGGGAAAAAATTATTGATCCGATCTATCAGAGAAAAATTTTTGCAAATCGCTATAAGATATCCAGAAAAAAATTAAAATCTGGGTTATCCCGGTCAAAACTAATAACCACTATGCTAGACCACCACTCGACAACTACACGTCTTGGTCTCTGTGTTTTGTTTATTGGCATTAGAATCTAAATCGTTAAGTAATCTATGGAGCGGAGGGCAATAAATTTTAGAATTTTGATTCTGCAGCTTTGATTTTTTTGGTTACTTTTGTCTCAAGAAAAAAGTAACATTGTAAATGAATTATGTGATTAGTTAAGTAAAATATGGTATATTAGATACACCGTGGCTTGTCCTGAAACAGTTCATTTTGCACTTTTTTCAATGGAAAAAAAAGCGCAAAAATTTAATTATAATGCCGGTAAATAAAATATAAGAAATAATTATAAAAAGTATTTATACTTAAAGGTAGTTCAACAATATTGATAAGGATCATGAAAAACTTTCCATAATCATAATCAATCTTAGAGAGCCTATAAAAATACATCCTGATATTTATTAACAATTTAAACCACCTCCGAAATGTTAGTTATAAATCTTACCCCTATAATCCGCCAATAAATTTTCTTGGTCTTTGATGTAAGGTCTATCATTATTAAATTACTCCGTATCTTACAATTAGAAGGTTTATAATCCTTTTTTAATTCTGGGGGGAATTAAAAAGTTTGTATCCAATCCTAAAAAATAAACAAAAATAAAAAACATTATTTTAATAATGCTCCTATTAAATCAATTATCAAGAAAGTGTAAAAATAAGCGATGGAATTAAATAACAGAACTCCTAATA
>JAIPHI010000012.1 GCA_021735285.1 Fidelibacterota bacterium
TTCCCCACCATATAATAATCCAAGAACCTGATTCCTATCTGCATTAATTTCAGTATAATCTTCATTATTCTCAAGAGATCGCTCTGATTTTATTTCTGTATATTGAAGTCCACATCTAATACCAGGATATAATAACATTGAATTCAATTCTTTTGTAAATTTAAAATATACATTTAATGTATATATGCCCCAAACATCCTTAGCATTATTGATTTTAACCCCAACTTCATTTGTCCAATTTTCAGTATCGTATTCCTGTATGGAATGCCATATACTAAACTCCGTTTCTATAGAAAATCCTTTTGAATCCACTATAGGCATTCGTATAGCAGGTGTCATTCTAAAATTAGAAGAAGAATAAGGGTCTTGTCCTCTAATCGATAAATATACAGGTTCAATATGCATTGAACCGCCAACTCCTCTTTTTTCTGATGCTGATGCAATACTTATTAAAATAAGGGTTACAACAAAGGTTTTAATAAGTTTACTCTCTAACATACCTACTCCTCCTATTTAATTAATATACATTTCTTCACATCAGTAAAATTGTCTGCTTTTATTCTGTAAAAATAAATCCCTGAAGGGATATCTGATGCATTCCAATTAATAGTATATATTCCTGCTGATTTGTAGTCATTTGTGAGTGTTTCAATTAATTGTCCGTTTATATTAAATATGGATATTTCAACTTTGGATTTATGGGGAAGAGTATATTTTATGGTAGTATTTGGGTTGAAGGGATTGGGATAATTCTGACTCAAAGAATATTTATCGGGTATATTTGCATTATTTTTATTATCAATAGCTACTTCATCTTTATAGTTTCCTGTATGTCTTACGTTTTTTTGAAACATAGGCCAGGGAGTATCTGCTAATCCTCCGCTTTCTCCATTTATGGCATATAAATTACCATCAAGACTTCCTATATAAATAGTACCACCGGGAGTAATGACAGGACTGGATTCTCTCCATCCCCGATTTTCTAACTTCCATTTTTTTGTCCCATCAAGATTAATAGCATAAAGATTTTTATAACTTCCTATATAAATAGTACCATCAGAACCTATTGCTGGACTTGATTTAATATTATCTTCAGTTTCGAACTTCCATTTTTCAGTCCCATCAGGATTAATAGCATAAAGATTTCTATAACTTCCTATATAAATAGTACCTTCAGAGTCTATTATTGGACTGGAAACAATATCATCACTACCAGTATCAAATTTCCATTGCATTATACCATCAGGATTAATAGCGTATAAAAAAGCACCCAATTTAGGATATCCAACGTAATTACTGCCCACATAAATTTTTCCATCGTTACTTATTGCTGGACTTGATTCACTACCATCATTTTCAAATTGCCATTTTTCAGTCCCATCAGGATTAATAGCATAAAGATTACTATCGGCACTTTCTACATAGATAGTTCCATCAGATCCTATGGCTGGGCTGGATTCAATCAGATATTTACCACTGGCCTTAAATTTCCATTTTTCAGTACCATCAGAATTAATAGCATAAAGATTTCCATCGTAACTTCCTACATAAATTGTCCCCTCAACCCCTATTGCCGAGCATGACTCTATTCCTCCTTCAGTTTCGAAATTCCATTTTTTTGTTCCATCAGGATTTATAGCGTATAAATCACTATATTCAGGAGCCAAAATATAATTACCTACCCCTACATAAATAGTACCATCAGCACCTATCGTAGGGCTTGATTTGATATAACACCCAATATTAAATTTCCATTTTTCAGTACCATCAGGGTTAATTGCATAGAGATTACTATCGGCACTTCCTACATAAATAGTTCCATCAGAGCCTAATGCCGGGCTAGAATATATAGGACCTCCAGTTTCAAAATGCCATTTTTCAGTACCAGGCTGACCATGTAATTTCATTGTTATAAAAAGTAAAATTATTGGAATTATTGTAAGTATTACTGATTTTCTCATTGTTTTTCCTTTATTTTGACTTTAAAGATACAAAAACCCAACTCATTTTTTTTCACATACCATTCTTTTTTATTTACATCTCAAAAAGTGAAATTAATATAGAATATATTGGTAAATCCATTCATATTAACTTCTGGCCCCTCGATATCTTCCTCCGTATATTCTTCATCATTTTCCTCATATTTTTTATCCCATTCAGAATTTGTGGATGATAAAAATGCCCCTAATCCAGCACCAATACTAAACTTTGGAGTAATGAATAATTCCAGCCCTCCTTGTAAATTAAGTCCATAGACACCGGAGCTAAAACTACCCTTACCTTTTGGATTATTAATCGATATAATACCAATTCCCATTCCTCCACCTAAATACGGAGCCAACCTCCTAAAATAGTATTTTTTACGCATGTTAAAGTCGATTTTAAAGATACTTCCTTGATCTTCTTTGATCTCCGGATAGTCCTGATATTTATAATTAACAGAAGAGAAACCTAAACCCATGCCCAACCATACTTCAGACCATTTTTTTGATAAATATTTAGAATTCCCTATATCAGCCTCGATTTGTATACCGCCACCACTATTACTACCCCTACTTTCTTTGAATTTAATATTTTCCAGTTTTCCATCATCAATATTGCATGGAGTTTTTATCATCATGGGGATAAAAGAACCCAGTCCCATTGGATATTCAACGGCTTGCATCCCTTTAGTCAATTGGGTACCTGTAATAATTTGAGCATGACTGGGTTCAGTTTGGTTAAATGTCCTATTTTTTCCTATTTGTCTGACTTTTACAAATCCTCTTCTTTTTCTCTTAAAATCTCCTTTATTATTTTGAACTTTCTCGCAGATATAATATCCATCGTCAATGTTTATTCCTTCTTTTGTTCCTAAATCAAAACTCAAATACCAATCAGCAACATTTCTGACCTGAGCATTTAATTTAAAGGCAGGGTATTTCTTTGTTAGACGAGCAAGTTCTTCCGTCTGGAACCATATGGATTCTTTAAAGGCATATTCTATTGGTGATACTTTTTGACCGTCAAATTTATATGTTTCACCAATTTCACAGGTTTCTGAACTTCCTATATCTGTGAGATCTAATAGTTCTTTAAAAAATCCCTGCTTGGGTTTCTGAATGTAATATAGTTTCGGCTTATCATTGACGAAAGATATTTTATACCAGAGCACATCAAGATTTGTTTGAACTTCTATTACTTTTTTCTCTACTTCTTTAGTCTTATATTTATCTTCCGAGACTTTTACTTTTTTGTCTTCTTTCTCAGTTTTTCTTTCTATTTTATATTCTTTGAGGTAGGGGACATATATAAAAGCAGAATTAAGTACTTTTTTCAGATCATCAGCATCTATACCGGATTCCTTTGCTTTTTGTACTATGAATCTATTTTTATCTGTCTCAGTAACGAGGTCTTTTGCTCGCATTTCTAATTGGATATTGTGGACTTTTTCAATTTCAGGTAGTAAATATTGTTTAATCTTCCTTTTTAATAACTCTTTTGTTACTGATTTCTTTTGTTGAATTCCTTTCATTTCTCTCCGGAACTTTTTAACTAATGGCTCAGGTAAAGGATTATAATTAAATCTGTCCAGACTAATAGCATCTCTAAGAGTATCTAAAATATATTTCTCATCATCGGTGTCAATATTATAATCTTCTTTCTGGAGTAAGAACGGAATATAGGTTATTGCCTTGCGGGTGGATTTGTGCTGAGCGAAACAGCTTGTACATAAAATTATAATAATGAGGATGACAGTCCTCTGAGTTTTTGTCCTGAACAAAATATCCTCCTCTATATCTATAATTAAATTACTTCAATAAAACACACTTTTTAACATCAGTAAAATTGTCTGCTTTTATTATGTAAAAATATACTCCTGAAGGCATATCTGATGCGTTCCAATTCAGGGTATGAATTCCTGCTCCTTTGTAATTATTTGTGAGTGTTTCAATCAGTTGACCATTTATATTGAATATTGATATTTCAACTCTTGATTTTTGTGGTAAAGTATATTTTATGGTAGTAGTTGGATTGAAAGGGTTAGGATAGTTTTGACTTAGAGAATATTTATCGGGTACATTTGTGTTATTTTTATTATCAATAGCTACTGCATCATTATAGTTTCCTGTATGTCTTACATTTTGATGGAACATTGGCCAGGGAGTATTTGCTAATCCTCCGCTTTCTCCATTTATTGCATATAGATTGTGATCATCAGAACCAATATATATAGTTCCATCAGAGCCAACTGCTGGGCTTGATGCTATATAATCCTTAGTTTTAAAATCCCACTTTTTTGTACCATCTGCATTTATGGCATTTAATTTTGTATCCTTGCTACCTATATAAATAGTACCATTGGATCCAATTGCTGGACTAGAAAACACCCATCCTTCAGTTTCGTAACTCCACTTTTTTATACCATTAGGATTTATAGCATATAATTTATCCCCACTTCCAACATAAATATTTCCATTAGGGCCAATTGCGGGGCTAGAGTATACATAACCCTCAGTTTCAAAGTCCCATTTTTTAGTACCATCTGGGTTTATAGCATATAATTTCCCATCATCGCTTCCAATATAAATAGTGCCATCGTTTCCTATTGCTGGACTTGAATTTATATTATCTCCAGTTTCAAAGTCCCATTTTTTAGTACCATCCGGGTTTATAGCATATAATTTCCTATCATCGCTTCCAACATAAATAGTACCATCGTTTCCTATTGCTGGACTTGAGTTTATATTATCCCCAGTTTCAAAGTCCCATTTTTTGGTTCCATCCGGGTTTATAGCATATAACTTATTATCATAACTACCTATATATACTATACCATCGGTTGTAATAGCTGGACATGAGCGGATCAAAAATCCAGTTTCAAAGTCCCATTTTTTGGTTCCATCAGGATTTATAGCGTAGAGTTTATTACTAAAGTTACCTAAATATATTGTCCCATCAGAGGCGATTGTAGTGCTGGAGGTTATCTCAAAATTAGTGTTGAAGCTCCATTTTTTAGTGGCATTTGGGGTTAAAGCATATAATTTCCCATCTCCACTTCCGATATAAATATTTCCATTAGGGCCAATTGCTGGACTAGATACCACTCTATTATTAGTTCCAAATTGCCATTTTATAGAGCCCGGTATCGAATCTTTAGTGAATAGCAAATTGTTTTTAATTATATATAACCCTTCTTCACCATCAGCTAAATATGAATATTTCCCGTTAACTGTAACATCATGACCCTCGCCATATGTATGATAATATCCTGCCCTAGTTGGTTTTTCTGGTTCAGAAATATCTATAATAGACAAACCTGATTGAGAAAAAATTCCACCTTCAATTGCAATATATGCAAAATCATTTGAAACACTAATTTGTTTAGGATAGCCATCAAAGTAATAACTTCCTATGTCTACAGGTTCTGCTGGATTTGAAATATCTAATATTGATAATTTATCATTATTTATTACAAAGATATAGTTCTCAAATATAGAAATACTTTGAGCATTTCCATCGGTTTCATAATTACCAGCTTTAATTGGATTTGAAGGGTCTGATATGTTTATTATATATAATCCCGAAAAATAATCGGCTAAGTAAGAATATTCTCCTTTAATTAAGATATCTCCTCCGAAATTCCCTAAAGAACAATGGCTTATTTTATCTGGATTAGACGGATCTGATATATCAAAAACATTCAATCCCGAATTTGCAATATAAGCATAATCATTTTGAACTTTTATTCCTTCGAAAGTCTCTTGCTCAGTTCTTATATAAGCGATTTTAAATGGATTTGATGGATTTGAAATATCTAATATAGTAAAGCCTGAAAATCCTACAATATAAGCGTAGTTGTCTTGAATCTCAATTCCATAAATAGTACTTTCAGTATTATAATATCCTATTTCAATTGGTATCTTTGGATTAGATATATCAAGTATGTATAACATACCATTATGGTCTCCTATAAAACAATAATTATTGTTTATAGCTACCCTCTGTATATTAATATCATCTCCCCTTTTCATATACTCAGTATCATAAGGATAATTATAAGAAGATATATTTATTATCTTTAGTCCATAATTACCATTAGCTAAATATAAATAATTGCCTTCTACTGTTATATTCTCAACATTATAGTTAGTAGTAAAAGATGAAATAACAATCGGATTACTAAGATCTGAGATATCTATTATATGAAAACCAGATTCATAAGCTACATAAGCATGCTCATTTTTTACTGTTATTGGACAATTAAATGATGTATCTAAAGTATCTATTGAACCAATTATTTTTGGAAAGCTTGGATCTGATATATCTATTATATGAAAGCCACCAGAACCAGCCATATAGGCATATCCTTTATCTATTTTTATTGAATTAGCATTATAAGTAGTATCTAATTTATTAGTTTTATAGGGATTAGTGGGGTCTGATATATCTATCATGTAAAGTTCTGTATAAGATTTACCAACTATATTAATTTTAGGATAAGTAATATAAGCACAGCTATCATTCAAAGAGATACTTTTGCCCAAAAGATTTAAGGAACTTGATAAATAAGGATTATTTGGATCAGATATATCTACTACTTTTAGACCATCAAATTCATCAATTATATAAATATAGTTTTCTTTGATTTCCATATCTGCTGGATAACTATTTAACTCAAATGAACCTCTTATATGAGGATTAGAGGAATTAGAGATATCTATTATTTCTAAAGAATTTGCTTCCAGGACATAAGCATTATTGTTACTAATTTTTATAGATACTATTGTTGTATCTAAATTTATTTTTCCTATCACTCTAGGATTTGAATGGTCAGATATATCTGTAACAATTAAATATTCTCCAAGATTATAATAGACTGTGTTACCGCATACATCAACACTATTACATCTATTAGGCCACTTACCAATTAGAGTTGTATTACTATCACTTTTATTATTTGTTAAAATTTTATCTGAATTTTGTTTATGCATACTTTTTATTGAATGTCGAGTATATTGATTTTTTAATTCAGGAATAGCTTCATATTTACTTTTTGGATATGAATATAGATTGGAAATTATTACTACTATTATTGATAGTACTAGCCAATAGCTTTTAACTCGTATGTCCATTAATAACTCCTTCTATTTAATTAATATACATTTCTTCACATCAGTAAAATTACCGGCTTTTATTCTGTAAAAATAAATTCCTGATGGTAATTCTGAAGCATTCCAGGTAATAGAATAATGTCCAGGAGACATTTCTTTATTGATCAGTAAATCAACCATCTGACCGGTTATATTATAAATATTTAATTTTACATGTCCACTTTTGGGTAAACTAAATTCTATAGTAGTTTTTGGGTTAAAAGGATTAGGATAATTGTGAGATAGTATATATTTAATAGGAATATTATTATTAGTTATAACCAGGGTTTCATTAACAGGTCTTGAACCAAGAGTAGATTTTATGGCTGATAATAAACAATTAATTCCATTATATCCCGGTCCCGTTTGTTCATTATACTCATCTCGAGCACTTCGTTCTAATTCAAAATGCATAAATGATTTGCGCAAACCTAGAGATTCTAACAAATTTCCTTGTACATTTTTAGTTGCTGCTAGTTTATAATCACCATCTTTATAATCAGCAGATCCTTCTTCCCAACCACAAACTCCCATTGTTACATTACCATCACTATCAACAATATTATCAATTTTTATCAATTCGCTATTAATATTTTCATTTGGGTGTTCTGCTCCTGTTGAGGCAGTAATCGATGGTTCCTCTTCTCTATCTTCCGCTCCATGTATTTGTATAAACCAATAGCCCCCTTCATTCACTCCTTGATTGGCAAGATAATTGGTAAATAAGTGGAATAAATTTTCAGTATCATGGGCTACATCTGAGTTGGCTCCGTCATCATCATCAGAATCATCATTTGAACGGCGATCGGCACCATTAAAAAATATTGCTTTTGCATTTTTATTATCAATAAATGCATTAAGTGCAATATCCTTTGTATATGTTTCATAATTTATATGGGGAGCCTGATAAATAATATTGCCATCAGAATTAGGCCTAATTAAATATGAACCCCATCCTTTATAAATATCAGTATCAGGTTTACTTGTTTCCATAAATCCATAGAGAGGTTCATCTATTTCTGATGGATCAACTATTTTATATAGTTTATATCCTACTTCTAAATCATTTAGTTCCCTTATTTCATCACTGGCTTCCGTTGTATTATTCGATAATATATATTTTAATAGATTTTTAAAATGGTTTTTAATATCAGGATTAGTTAGTCTAACAAATTTATATGAATCTTCATCAGCATTATTATTTGTTATTTGGTTTGAGAACTGATTCAAAGTTAATTTTTGATAGGGTGGTGGTAATACAACAACGACAGCACCTCCTTGACCTGCCATAGCAGATGAAAATTCACTGTTAAGATAATATTTATTATTCCCATGCTGTGTTCCCGGGTCATTACATATTATATGGTTTTCGTTATATCCTTTTGCTATAACAAAATGGCCTTCATCATAATTATAACCTCTATTAGATAGATAACCTGCAATTATTGCCACTATAACTGGATGACCTTTATCTAATTCTTGTTTAAGGTCATCAAGGGTCCAACTATTTGTCCTATAGCTACCTGTAAGACCTGCATACTCTCTTGCTAAGGTTGTAATTTGAGATGTATTTATTGCACTGCCATTATAATTATTAATTGGTTCTCCATATTTAGAATTTAGCCACTCGTCAATTTCTTTAATTCCACTCATTTTTGGTATTGTATCATTATAGTAACTAAATAGCATTAAGGCACAAGCTTGACCACAGTTTTGTGTTTCTCCCCATGTTCCAGGGGGAACCTGACTTTTAAATGGCACATCGATTATACATATATCCTTATAATCATTGTAGTTTTTGGATGAATCACTTAAGGGATAATAATCAATATTACTTGAATTAATAGTATAACTTGTATCTCCAATCCCATCGTTATTTTCATCTTGTCCCCGATAATCATCCCAATAGTTCCCCAATCTACATCTGTAAATTGAATCTTCAATTCTATATGGAAGTTCTATTGTTGAACTCCAAAGATTTGAAGTTTCTGAATAAGCATTTTGGCTGTTATTAATGAATTTATTTAAGTAGATAACATTTTTATTACTAATATTAATCCGTGACTTCTTAGATAAAGAATTCTCATTTTGGATAGATTTACTTCTTATATAAGTTGAATTATCAAGAGAACGACTCAGTTTTTTACCTTTAAAAGATTTAAACTGATTTTCAAATTCATTTATGGAATTCTTTATTTTGGAGTAATGTACTTTATCTATCTTATTTTTATGATGTTTGATTTCGGTTTGTAAATTATTTGTAAAAGATAATATTTGGTCTATATCTTTTCTATCTATATCATCCTCTTCTATTGAACCATTCAAAAAACATTTTATAGCACCATTGTATTTATTGAGAATCTTTAATGCTTCTATTGATAGAGGTAGATTTTTACGAAAGATTTCACTAAAGAATGGGCTATATTGATAATATAACCTTTTATAATATTTCTTTAATTTATCATCTCTCAGTCTATGTAGATTTCTGGTGATTTCTGATGAATTATTAGCATCTGTCTGTTTTAAAATTTCATTTGTAGCACAATCAGCACTCTCTTCTCTAATATAGATTCCATATTGACCTCCAGAACATATATTGTTCTTTATAGTATTTGTATTTGAGTTTGCAAGCACAATGGAAGCTTTTGAGTTGCTTCTCGAAACATTATCTCTTATTGTATTAATCGATGATGAGTTTAGTACTATACCCACATAATTATCTATAAAATTGTTATTAAATATTTTACAATGCTGAACTCCATCTCCAGCTATTCCCGCTTTATTTTCTGCGGTTGCCCCTTTAAAAGTTAGGCCCTTTATTTCAACATTATCAGAGTATAACTGTACTACATGAGAACCAGAGTTAGCAGCTTCTATTAATATTGAATCTGCATTATCATCTCCTCGTAAGGTAAGTTCTTTATCAATTATTATATTTTCATTGTAAGTACCTCCTTCAATAATAACGGTATTGCCTTCATTTAAAGTATCTATTGCTTGTTGAATTGTTGTGAAGTCTGTAGGTACATAAACTGAATCCTGAGAAATATAATAAAAACTATTTGATTCGGAAAAATAACCCCATCCATCTGTAAAATGAGCTCTAACGTTCCAATGATATTTTATATTTTCTTCTAAAATATTTACAGGTAATTTATTAAATGTGGTATCGTGTATTTGCCCATATGTCTTCTCACTGTCAAATACAAGATTTTCAGACCCATAAGGGGGTTCACTAATATAAAGGCCATAATACTCTGCATTTTCAACATTTGACCAAATAAATTTTGGAGAACTATCCCGTGCAATAGAGCTATCTGAGGGATAAACCAGGTCTGGTATTCTTGAAGTAAGATTTTCATAATAAACAGGTTTATATTCTACTAATTCGGAGAGTGAACGAATTGTATAATCAACTTTCCAATTAGTTTTATGACCAGCAGATTCAATACATTTGTAACTTCCATTATTTTTCTTCTGAACAAATAATATTACATGATGACCTGGACTTAAAATGGCATCTCCTTGTTTTAAACTATCCCAAGAGGAATATGTGTATATTTTATTCCAATTACTCATGCTATTAGTGGAATAATGAGTACTAAGTTGCCAGCATCTAGAAACAAAACCAGAACAATCAACACCTCGGGCATATGCACTTCCCTCATTTTTCTGGACCCAACAAGTATCACCAGCATACTTACCATTTTTAATTCCATTATCAAATTCTGTTATAGTGTTGAAGCCACCCCATTTATATGGAATGTTTTGGTTCTGTCCCACTTCAATCCAATCGGGAGTATCAATTCTATAACCATCTGGAGCTGTGACAATTCCATCTGTTATATTATCTTCTGTACAGTTCCACTCATGACGAACATAATTATTGGCTATTTCCAGAACTTTATCTCTACTAACTGGTTTCGATTGTTCTTTATAATGTCTTTTTAATGTTTTTTCTAGCTTCCAATTAAAATTGTTGAAATGTAGCCGTTTTTGAAATCTTTCTGGATAATAACCTCTGAAAGTATTATTTATGTCTTTTGGTATTTTCCATTTAAAAACATGAATACCATCTTTTGATGAAAGCATATGAAAAATAATGCCTTCTGGGTTAAATTCGATATCATCGTGTATTGTGGTAAATGAATGAGCAGGTATATTAATGATGCCAAATTTTTTACCTTGGTGGTCAGTAATCCATATTTTTCGATTTACTTTCAGAGGTACTTTTTGTTCGATTAGATTAACATCAAAGTATAATCTTTGATGTTTATCTTCGCCAATGAATTTAACAGAGCCAAGATTATTATCTTCTTGGGTTAATTTACATTTAATTGTTATATTTTCATTATTATATGTAAATAATGCTAAACGTTTTGATTTAAGACTAACATCATAAGAAGACTTAATAGATACATTTTTATTGAGTGATTCAGTTTGATCATCCCTTAATATTTTTTTTGATCCATCATAGCTATGGATTAATATATTTTCGTTTTTTATTTCTATATCTTTGATTAAAGAGGATTGATCATAATTAGTATATTCTTGCATAATTTCGTGATCAGAATATTTATATATGTCATTCCCAATAAGAAAGAAAATACTTTTATCCTCTAGGATAGCAAAATCTTTTGCATTACTGGGTGCGTACTTAATATGTTGTAACTGACCATTTTTAAATATTTTTACTTTGTTGTTTACCGGATCTAATATTTTAACAAATGAATTCTTTACACTAAAACTTTGAGGCCCAAATTTTGCTGAAGGATCTAATCTGTAACTGAGATTATGATCTTCTTTCCCCCACTTAACAAACAGTAGTTCGGTAGGCATTGATTGTTTTGCGAAAGTAATTGATATTAGAAGCAATAAATAAAGTATTCTTTTTAAATTTTTCATGTTTACTTCCTCCTTGTATCTCAATTAGTTTCAAAAGTTTTAAATTAACCCAATACATGAGTTGTTATCTATAAAATTATAATTGAATCTACTTTAAAAATGGTACTTTTTAGATATTTCTTCTTATGCAATATTTAATCCTCATACAGGATTATTAATATAAAATTTTATTTGATCATATATGGATTTGTTGATCAATAAATATATTAAATATATTTTTATCTAGCATAAGCCTTTATAGTAGAAGTAAGAGACTCACTTAAATTATTAGCAGCTTCTTGTACTAGTTGCGCCTCAACAGGGGCAATGTCTTCTCCTTTTTTACATAGTTTAATCGCTTCCCTTGATAATGCACGTTCATCACCTGAAAAAGTAGCCCATTTACATTTGAAATTTGATTTTCCCGAAAAGGATTTACTTTGCTTCACTTTAGCTGTCTTAACATTAATAATTTGATAAGAGCCCACTATTGAAGCTTCTGATAATTTGGTATAAAAAGTAACCTTTGCATAAACATCCCCATATACATCTTTTGTATGCTTATCGCCGTCATCATCATAATATACTTTTTCATCTACGACAGCTCTGTCCTTTTGTTTTTCTTTACGCTTTTTTATTCTTGGTTTAGCATAAATTATTTGTGTTATTTTACCTACAATAATTTCATGTACTCCAAGCACTTTTCCCGCCTCTACTGCAGATTCTTTATTAAGGAATCCGGCCTTTTCCAATTCATGTTCTTGCATAATTCTATATAATTCTGTACGTGATATAATTTCTAAAAATTCAGTTGCCGAAGGATCATTCATAATATTACTGGTAATTTTATCAGTAATAGTTTCTGAAATTGCTCCATATTTATTCTGTTGACTAATCTTGTTTTTAAATGGAATGATTGCAATTCTTAATATGCCTGCTTTTCTGCATTTTTCATAACAATCACGAGCATCTTTGTAACCAGAATATATTCTATCAGCCTCTTTAAATTCTTTAGCAGCCTCTTTTTGCATTTCCCTTTTATCACTTTTTGCAATACGCTTTGCCTCAAGATAGTGAGCTCCCGCTTGTTGTTTTTTTGCATCTTTGTAACCAGTACATATTTCCTCTGCTAACATAAATTCCCGTGCTGCTTGCACATAATCCTTGGAATTTTTTAGCCTGGTTCCTTCCACATAATGAACTTCCGCTGCTTTATTTCTGGCATTTGCTAATTCTGAAGTATAATCTTTAGTATCAAACACAATTGTTTTATCAGAATCTATATCTTTTATTGGTGGTAATGTGGCAATATAATTGTTAATTTTATTTAGACTTTTATAATGGTCAACAATATCATCCCATTTGTATTTGTTATTGGACGCTTTCAATTGTTTGATTTCTCTATTATGGTGCTTAGTTGCAGCTCTGAATGAATTCTGGATCAGTTCCCTGGCTTTTTTATATTTTGGGTTTGTTTTTAAAGCTTTTACGCATTTATTTACTGCAAGATCATAGCTTCCATTAGTGTAATATTCCCTGGCTTTTGCTTCTAATTTCCCATATTCTGTGAAAGTAGCACAGTTAGTAAGTAGTAATAATATTGAAAATACAGATAAAATATATATAAGATTTTTAATTTTTAAATGTCTCATTATATTCTCCTTATTCATTAAATTATAATTACATTTTGTTATATAAAAAGTCTCTACAATCTAATAATATGTATCATAAAAATAATTATTTAGAGACTTTTAGCACTACAGTGCCAGCGAGTTTATCATGCCATGCCTGTGAATTTTTATCAAATAGGGCCCAAAAATATCCTAATCCAAAAAACAATCCACTTAAAATTCTTCCAAAAATTTCACGAACAAACATTTTACCAAATCCAGGAATTTCTCCACTCTTATTACGTACTACCTGCAAACCAAGTATCTTTTTTCCTGGTGTCATTCCTTGCCTTAATAATGTTAGGAACCAGATAAAATATCCTAATGGAAAAAGTACAGCCATCACTCCAGCCATATCTTCTGAAATAGCTCCAAAAATACCCACTGCTAAAAAGTATAAGCCAATTCCTATTAAGGGATCTATAACTAAAGCTAACCATCGAATAAAAATATTAGCTTTTCTACCTTTTTGTGTTTTAGGGATGAATGTTCCACACCATTGACAGAAAAATGAATCTGGTGTGATTTCTTTTTGACAATTTGGACAAATCATAATACTCCTCCTCATTTTATTATTAGTAGTGTCAAAAGTTTTTAGTCACATTATTGCATTATATTTTATTAATCCTGATATTCTATGATTTATTATTAATCTTACTATTAATAGAGCCTAACATATCATGAATACTAAATAAAAGTATCCAGGCTTCACAAAGAATCCTCCATAATAAATTACCTAAAACTACTATAATTAGATTAATAAGAAAATTAATAAGAGGATTGCCCTGTCCCCCAGAAGGTGAAAAAATACCAGTGAAACCAACAATGGTAATAACAATAGCTCCAATAGCATATAGAAACTTGATAATGCTTGTGCTTATCATTTTCTGGAATGAGAAAAACCCACCTCCAGAACGACTGCTATTGCCTGAATTTTTGTCTAATAAGTTTTTTTCATTAATTTTAGTCATGTCTCGCTCTCCTTTACTATTTTATGGGATTAGTCTAAAAAAATGATATTTTGATAAATATTTACTTTTAATTAGGGATAAAAATGATAAATACTAAACCGAATCATATTGGACCCATTAACCATCATTTTTGGATAATAGGATTACAATAAAGAAAATAAATAAAATATATTTAGTAATCCAACACCAGTATATGAATAAATATTTGCCTCTGTTCTCATGCATTTCCCTCCTCATATTACTTTTATAAAAAACTGTTGTACCCTTTAATTAGGGAAGATTATATAGATTGGGATAAACAGAAAAAAAAGCCATAATTAGACAAAGTCTCCCCATTTAATAGAAAATTAATAACTTAATATGGTTGAATAACCAGACATATTTATAAGTTTTGAAATTTAGAGCTTTAATAATTTATAGATATTTTTCAGAATTACAAGTATAACTTTATGATATTATCGTTAATGTGATTTAAATCATTAGGCAAAGTTTTAAAGTTTTTGCAAATAAGCTGATTTAGCAGGTAGTAATTGTAAAATAAATCTAACAAATTACGCATATTGTAAATTTTAAGTATTTTTTATAAGAGTCCTTATATCTTACAGTACGAATATAAAATATTTTATAAACAAGACCACAATATTATCAAATCGCAATGCAAAATAATAAATACTCAATTCGGTAAAATTTCATAATAACCGTCTAGTTATTTTTCTTCCTGATCCTCTTAAAAACTTCAAAAAAATACAAAATCAGAGGTGATAAGCTTGTAAAAAGTGGTCTTATTAAAATATAACAGGCATAAGTATTTGATTTATAATACCTATGATTGTATTACAAAACATTGATAATAAACATCTTTGCGTCGTTGCGCCTTTGCGTGAGATACTTTTTGCGAGATCATCAGGGATATTCAATTTTAAATAATTTTTTTGGACTTTGCTCTATAAGACATTTTCATTGAGAACTGAATTCGTTCCCATTAGGCTAACTCCGGACTGTTCTTATTTTTATTTATTTGTTGCCCAAAATATTATAAATTACAGTTAGACTATTAAAATATGAGGATTTTATGTATAATAATTATAATAACTATAATTCAAGTTCATACGGCTATAGAGTCCGCCCTGGATTTGATAAAAATTCTGCTGTAACACAATTGATAATTGCTAATGTTGCAGTTTTTTTTCTCACTATTCTAGCGCCTGGTATGATCCGTTTTTTGGGATTGGTACCAGCCGATACCTGGGGAAAACTTTTTATCTGGCAACCAGTAACATACATGTTTGTCCACGGTGGTTTCTGGCATATTTTTATTAATATGTTCATTCTCTGGATGTTTGGCAAAGAGATAGAAACAATCTGGGGTAAAAAAGAATTTCTTAAATATTATTTTATAACTGGTGTAGGGTCAGGGCTGATTACTCTGATTTTTAGTTTGACCTCGGAGATCCCCGTTGTGGGTGCCAGTGGAGCAATTTATGGTCTTTTAGTAGCTTTCGGCATGATGTTTCCGAATCGTAATATCTATCTCTGGTTTCTGATCCCTATTAAAGCCAAATACCTTGTAATTATTATGGGCCTGGTCACTTTCTTCTCTACCTTTTCAGGACAAAGAAGTAATGTTAGCCATCTTACCCATCTGGGTGGGCTATTGATCGGTTTTTCGTACATGTATTTCAAAGGAGTGGATATAAGTATTCCTTCCATAAACATTCCAAAAGTTAATATTAAATTCAAAAATCCATTTAAAAAAATTATAAAAAAAGTAGATAAAGATAAGTCACAATCCACCACCATAGATCAATATGAAAGTGACATTACTCTCAAAGAGAGAATGAATGAGATTTTGGATAAGATTAATAAAGAGGGTTACGAAAGTTTAACTCAACAAGAAAAACAAACCCTGTATCTGGCAAGCCATTATTTTGCAGACAAGGATAAAGAAAACTAGAGGTGACCAAAATTTTGGGCGTTAATTGTTTAAAACTTAGTTAAATATGGAGTTGGTGAAATTGCAAAGCGATCGAGTTGTAAAGTGTTTTTGTATTCTGAGTGTAAAATATCCATTATATCCTCTGATTTTAAACAAGTATTTATAATCGATAGGAAAGCTGGATTTGAATTCCATTATGTTTGCCTGTAAGATCTACATCTTCAACATCATCAATATCAGACAAACCATAATAATATGAGCCTCGCAATCCGATCCTTTTACTCAACCATAGATAGGCTCCTGCGACAGCACCATAATCAATGTTTATATTTTCCGCATCAATCTCTTCTGAATTTGATTCCCCATCATATTCTTGAGTTGTTTCTCCATTTAGGTATTTACCAACTTCGCCTCCAAGGAACAGGGAAAATGTACTCTCGGGCGAACCAATTGAGACTAAGGCATATCCATTTACATAATTCATAGTCAATGTCATGTCCACATTATCAATGATAAAATCTTCGGTTTGCATGCCCCGCTGAACATAATGAACCCCCAGAATCAAACTACTGAATGCTTTTTCAAGACCGGCATCGATTCCTATGATTGGTTGAGGGTCTACTTGATCATGCATCTCACTATCATTCCATTGAATATTCCCCATATTAATACCGCCATTAAGTCTAAAACTCCCTTGAGCGAAAACAAAAGTTGACAATAATAACATCACTATAAATACTTTTTTCATCACCGCACTCCTTTGATTTGATTGGTTTATTCCCAAAATCTGTCAAAACCAAAAATAAGTTCCTACAGCCATTATAACATGTTCTTTTTATAAAAATAAATCCACGAATGGAAGGTTGTTAAAAAATAAATTGACTGGTCTTGAATTATATTAATCAATATCCCACTTAATTCCTAATGTTTCATGCGATATTGACAAAAATATTTATATAATTATCAGGCTAAATTAAAACAAGTCATCGAGAGCTTTCTTCCCTTTTTTCTTCAGATCATCAATCTTATCCTGACCTAATTTTTGAATTCTATCTTCTACTTCCTGTTTCTTGCTATCAATTCTATCTTCATATTTTTTCAATTGCTTTTCATATTTTTTTACTTCAGACTTTAATTCAGATTTTCTGGATGCAAGTAACTGATCAACTTGCTCCCTATATTGGCTTACCTTCTTATCAACCCGGTTTTCAATTTCTTTACGGGCGGCTTCTATTTCTTCGCTAACAATTGATCTTATTTTCTGGTTAAAAATTTCATCTACATTTGAAGAAAGGTCAAAATTTATTTTTTCGGGAGAGCCTTTTATATCGACTTTTATATTGAGTTCATCTAAATCTTGCACAATTTTTTCAATAATAGAATTGATTTTGGCATCAGCATTCTTATCTGATAATCTGGTAAATTCGAGAGCCCTGCTATTAAATTCCAGATCCCCATTAAAGTTATTCTCAGCCATACTTACTGCACCTTCAATCCGACCTCTGCCACTGGTTATTTTATAAGGGAAAAGTTGAGATCGAGAGATGGTCCTATTATTCAAAGGAATCTGATCGAGATCGAGTTTAAAAATATCTTCCGATTCTGAAGTTCTATTATCCAAAATTGCTGTCAATGACAACTTTTTTCCATCGGATTGATTACCCTGAAGTTGAATTTCTACGGGAGCCTTAATTAAGTTCTGATCCGAGACAACATTTTTTATATCTCCCTTCAGTTCCATATTATTCTGAGTTTTACCACTTAATTCAATTTCTTTGATCCAAAATTTAGGAAAATTATACTTACCGGAATACTGAATATCCTGGCCTTCAAATCGTTCTGATTTTGTTTTTTTACGCTTTTGTTTTTTTAATTCCGCTATTTTATCATAATAACTTCGTATTCTTTCTATAATATCCAGATATCCATTGATGCGTTCTATAACCTCGGCACCAAAAATAAAATTCGCTATATTTTGCCGCTTGAGATCAGGAATTCTTGCTCTGGCTTTGACTTTTTGATAATCCCTTTCAACTATATCTCGCAAGTCTGAGGAAGCCACTTTTGCATCTTTCAAATCCGACTCCATGTTATTGCTTAGATTGTCAACTTTATCTCTGATTTTAATTAAGTCTTTGCGGGCTTTTTGAAGGGTTGTAATTGTATTTTGAAGTTCTTTGACAGATTTTATCTTTTCAGGATCAATAGATTTAATATTATTGAAATCTTTTTCAAGATTCTCCAGTTGTTTACGAATATCCTTTGTATTGATCTGCTCCTGCCAATAATTATATTTCTTTGTATATACCTTTTCCAGAGAATCAATATAATCGATGGATTGAAGATCAATAGCCGCCAGAAGAGAATCAGGATCAACTTTACTTTTCACATTCTGTAAACGGAGGCCTGCATAATCCTCCAATTTTCCATACAACTGTTGGGAGGTTTTTTGGATTAAGCCTGGTTTTTTCTTCTGTTCACCTTGCTTATCTTTTTTTCTTTGCTTTCTTACGATTTTACCGTCATACTCTCTTTCCGTGCCTGTTTGAAAACCAGTGATCTGAAATTTTTCAATTACAATATCCCGATAAAAGAGCGGGATCAAATCCAAATCCAGTTTACATGCACCTGTTTCTATTAAATTTTTCATAGTATTTTTTCTATCGGTTATCTTAATTTTATCCCAGCTAAGTGATAATTTCAAAAATGACACATCCAGATCATCGATTTCAACCCGAGCCCCATTTATTTGTGAAGTCGTGGTTTCGATTTTGTCTTCCAGCCAATTATCAGTAAATATACCTGCTAGAATAAACATGCCAACAAGTAAAATGATGATGAAGATTAAACCTTTCCAGCGCAAATTAATCTCCTATATTTTTTAATTCATATCCGGTACTAAATAGCTTGTATAACTTTGTGCTTTTTAAGACCTTGACGATCTTTAATTTTTGAATATACGGATCAATTTTCTCCCGATAAATATGGACAAATTTTTTAAATCCAAAAAAGACCGGAATAAATATTATAACGGCGGACAATAAACTGCCGAGGACAACCGTATTGTTATATTGAGTCGCAACCACAGCCGGATTATTATAAAGACTTTGCCAGAGACCCTGCAGAAATTCTACCTGGGTTAATAAATAATAGCCCAGTGCATGAAATAAGGGGTCAAATATATAAGCGAAACCACTAAAAATTAAAAATCCTAGAATCGCCGAGCCAATATTAATATTAATTATCAGAATCAGGATAAAAATAATGGCATTGTGGATATTCCAAAAAGGTGTCAAACCCAGGATCATAATCATACCCAAAGCAAACCCCCAGGCTAATTGAGAGGGCGAACTGGCACTCTTTAGCGCCTTTAATAATTTTTTAATTAATTTAATTATAAACATTAGAAACCCATTGATTTGCTTTCATATACATTAGCTTGCTAGGAGTAATTTAGATACTGCCTACCGAATATTCAAATTAATTTGATATAAATTCTATTACTATTATTGCGGATTTTTACTGCTGGTAAAAAAACACTTGATAAGTGCATAATAAAAAACAATCAGTCCTAATAAAATTGACGGAAGGAAAAGCCACCAGGGAAAACCGCCGGGCCATGCTCCTCGCAGAGTTGACTGAGAATTCCATACAAACGATATTATTACTCCGGTTCCC
Organism: Fidelibacterota bacterium; assembly: GCA_021735285.1. Lineage (GTDB taxonomy): Bacteria > Fidelibacterota > UBA2242 > UBA2242 > JAFGTP01 > JAIPHI01. The sequence continues at coordinate 20,273 of JAIPHI010000012.1, forward strand.
GCTATAATTTCAAAAATCCACATTCCGGATGTGAATTCGATTTCGATTTTATTGTGTTCTATATAAAAAATAATTAAAGCAGAACTTACCAGACATACACTTACAATCAGAGGGGCGATAACTGGTCCTGTCCACATAATAGGAACTCTATATAAAACATCCCAGGTCATCCAAGAGGGCGGCCATTGATGAATAATAAATAACCAGATATAATAGAATATATCCCATAATCCAAAAGTAAACATCAAAGCAGCAAATTTTTCGCGATAATTATTGCCACTCAAATAAGCGATTAAAAAAACTACCGTTAAAGAAAAGATTTCCCGAAAAATCTCAATGATTAAATGCTTATTCTGAATTACTATAACAGGGAAAAAAGGATTCCCAGGCTGGTACATCATTCTCAAATAATATATTGCCGCAGCAATCACAAAACCAAATATAACAGCAAAGGATATGAGTAAAGATAATCTTTTTTTAATCTTTAGTCTTCCTCAGTAACTTATTAAAATATTATATTAACTATGCTGGATTGGGAATATTTATAAATTTGACTTCCACATCAAATTTATTTTTGAGATGCTCTCCAATTGCTTGCACACCAAAGCGCTCCGTTGCATGGTGACCGGCAGCCACGAAATGAATGCCTTCTTCCCGGGCATAATGCATAATATGTTCACTGACTTCACCGGTGACAAACAAATCTAAATTCTGGTTGACAGCATCTTTTATATTTTTTTCAGCACCACCGCTGACTATACCTGCTTTTTTTATTATATCTGGTCCAAAAGGAAAAATAATGGCGTCTGAATTTATTTCATCTTTAATTTTTTCAAATACTTCCTCTGCGGTATTATCCAAAAGTCCTTTTATCCCGATTTTATTACCTTTAAATGATCCAAAAGGTTCCCGCTCTTTCAGCCCTAAAATATTAGCCAGGACAGCATTGTTACCCAGCTTTGAATGAGCATCAATAGGCAGGTGAAAGCCAAAAAGATTCATATTGTTTTCCAGCAGAAGTTTCACTCTTTCTTTATAACCACCTTTATAAACTGGCCGTTCAAATTCCCAGACAATACCATGATGCACAATTATCGTATCAGCTTCTTCTTCTATAGCTTTTTGGAATAATTCCACACAGCCACTTACGCCTGTGACTATCTTATTTACTTCTGATTGGCCTTCTACCTGAAGTCCATTCGGCCCTAGATCATCGTATTCTTCTACTTCCAAAAGGTCATTTAAATACATTTCCAGTTTATCCCGTGTAATACTCATAAATCTTCCCTTGTATTAAAAATTCACACTGACACCTAAATCAGTGATCAAATAGTTCTTTTCAGTATTATTGTTAGCTATTCTATAGTGTAAAGCTCCCCTAAAAAAACAGTCGTTGAAAAATTCATATTGCATCCCTAGTTGTATCTCTTCCCTGGAGTAAATATCCCCCATTAACCATTCTGTTGAATTATCATATTTAGGATTTCGCTCCTCATAATTTGCGGTTGCATTACCTCCATAAATATTTTCCTCTGTATCCTGTCCATGTCGCAAATATTCATATTCCAAAAACAATTTCATCCGATATGTTAAATAGCTATCAATATTCAAATAAAAAAGTTGGGAGTTTGGCCCATAGGGGAAACCCAGCCCATACCGGTCATTCGTATAATTATTATTAAATACTTTGTGGGTATAGGTCCAGGGTCTTACTGCCGTGTATTCGAATTGCAAATTAACAGGATAACCTAACAAATAAGTGTGGTTTCTGATCCCGGCCTGGACAGCATGTTTATTAGCCCACCATTGCCCTCCTAATTCCGACCATTTTAATTCATCCAGAAAAAATGTCAAATAAGCCTCAGTATTCTTCACTATCTTACTTTTTATATCAAAAGAGATAAGAGTATTATCCCTGTCTTCAAGATAATGTTCCGCCGCAAAATAAAAATTAAAGGGAATTAAATAGCTCCATTCCAAACTTCTATTACAATAGATCACCATTTCATTGAAACCAAGGTATGTATGCCCATTAAAAAGCGAAATTTCAAACCTTTGGGCAGCAATATTTTTTGCCATATCCCTTCTATCAGGATTTACATTTTCGAATTCACTACTGGTACTATCGTTTACCAAACTGCCGTGTATTAAAGAATATTTTAACCATCCTATTTGAGTAGAAAAATTAAAATAGGGAAAAGGTGGCCCATTATTCGAAAAAGTTAGATTATTCTTTCTACTGGCGCCCCATAAAAAAGGCTGCTGGTAAAAGCCCAGTTCAAAAAGATCATCCGTATAGGACAAACCACAATAAGCATTACTAAAATACACCTCTTCATTTATAAATCTGCCCTTTTCTTCAGACAGTAACTCATCATATTGAGCACTATTCAATTTTAGGTATTGATCAAATTGAAGATAAGCTGCAACTCGCTTCTTAAAGCCACCCCTTAACAACATCTGATTAAATAGGATTTGTCGCTGCAAGTTATCTTTAGTTTGGTTTTGGGCCCGAAAATCCAAATCGGCCCATAAAAATTCATTTTGATCCTCATAGCTGAGAAGATGTTGTTCTCGTAAAGCAGGGTCCCTTGAAAACATATCACCCATGGTAGCCCCCGGAGTACCGGTATTAATAAATTTAATTTTTGTCTTATCCTGCCTTTCCTTCTGATGATCCAGTTCAAGATAATATTGTGATCTAAATTTGATATATAGTTTTTGCTCAATGGGATTCAATTTAGTATAAGAATATTGCATCTCCTCTAAATAATTTGCTACTTCATCACGGTTCAGAGGTAGTTGCATCCCTGAATAACTTGTAATCAGCCCTCGATTTTTCATTCTTTGGAGAAAATCATAAATATCACTGTCGATGTAAACTGGAATATTAGCAGCTCTTGAAAAAGATATATTTATTAACAATAATACTAACAAAAGCCAAAATTTGATTTGATAATGTTTCAAGATTTTTCATTTTCCTCTATTTTTTCGTCCAGTTTTTTAATTTTATTGGAAAGATTTGTCACCCGAAATTCAATAGAGTTCAAGATCCAGAATTGGAAATGGAAAACCCGGGATTGTTGATGGATCATCCATATAATTTTAAGAGAAACCAACATCACACCCATTTCAATGAAAAAATCGACATTAAAGGGCAGGTTAACCCCCGCAAACCTTAAAAGATCAAATCCAAATAAAACAACGACCATAAAAACAAAAATATAATTAATTATCTTGTCCCGTTTGGCAGATTTTTTACCCCCAATTCCTCCCAGGATTTTTCTTATTTTTTCTTTTTCGGCCTTATATTGTTCCAACTCTTTTTTTAATTGCTCTTCATCCTCTGTAAGCATGTATTCTCCCGTTTCAAAATAAATTTATTTGCCAGAAAACAATAGCTGTTAAAAATTGTAATTCTAAATTATATCAAAATCCTTGTTTTTATTGTTATCTCATCAATCTCATAAAATATTAAGAAGACATTTTGAGAACTCATAATCAAAAAATATCCAAAATAAACCAAACTTAGAATTGGCTATTGTTACCGGTAATAAAATAGTGTTTAATTTTATTTGTCGCTACCGGTTGTGGCTACTTTCAGCAGATTAGTCGTCCCGGCTTTATAGAGAGGGATTCCGGCAGCTATAACAATAGTCTTTCCGGGTTTAAATAGACCTTTTTCAACCACCGAGATAGTAGCCTGTTG
>JAIPHI010000013.1 GCA_021735285.1 Fidelibacterota bacterium
CACAACCTGCTCGAGTAGGATTAATTTTTTTTGTAAACTTTATATCCGGATACAGTTTACTTAAATAGGGGGCATCTATACAGTGACCTTTTTCTATGCCGGCCTCAGAGGCAACAGTATCTTCACAGCAGGTGAATAAAGGCAGGTTAAAGTGTTGTGCAGTGTGTTTAAGTTTACGAGCAAACTTGATTAGTAATTCATCCTCAGGATGTTCTAATATCAAACTGCTTGTATCTTGATTAAGTCGGTTTGTCACCTTTTTATAGATGTCCACATAACTAAAATAACAACGGGCTACAAAGGGATTTAGTTCAGAGACTAGGTTTTCAAAACTGTGCAAACGTTCTTCCCGAGGTGTGAAGTTTGAAAATATAATGGGATCAAAGCGCCAAAATATTTTTTCCGGACCGAATTTATTAGCCAGTATTTTTATACTGTTGATAGATTGCTGAAGAGAGGGGCAGTTTGGCTCAAGAATGTATTTACTCTGCCTCTGATAACCTGTGATAGTAAAATGGAATAAAAAGCGATTCTGATATTTTTCACGGATTTTTTCCAGAACCGGGATAAATGGAGTGTAATTTCTCGACCAGAAAACAAAGGCCCCTACATCTTCCGGGGCCAGAGACACTTTATATAGTTTGCCATTAAAAGGGTTTGGAACTTTGATCTGTTCCTTTTGGATTGCTTTAAGAAAAGATATGCCGTGAAAAGCAGGAATATCAGTTCTACGGCTGGCGGAGATGATTGTGCGCATTGTTAAAACTCAGTAATAATAAAAAATTTGACTTATCCGGTAATATCAAGAGAATCAATAATACGTTAAATATAACCACAAATCAGATAAATGAAAGGTAAAAGTGGGTTTAACTTAAAAAAAATCCTTTATTATTTGCCTCAACATAAAATTTTGGTTATATTTAGCGTCGCTAAGGTAGCTGATTGTTAGCAATTGAAATTTGGAGGTTTTTTTAATATGGGTGTAATGCAAAAATTAAGAGATAATACACATATTATCTTATGGACTACTTTAATTTTATTCGTTTTAGGAATGACAATTGGAGGACTGATTAGAGGTGCCAATCTAGTTGATATTTTTTCTGGGGAGAGTAAAAATAGAAATCTGGCCGGTTCGGTTAATGGCCAGGAATTAAAGTCCCGTCAATTTGTCAATATGGTGCAAAATCGAGTTAGCCAAATGAGAGAGAGTGGCCAGACAATAAATAATAGAATGTATAGTGCAATTGCAGATCGAGTCTGGAATCAATATGTGAATGAAGTTCTATTAGGTGAAATCATTGAAAAATATGATCTGAAAACTACTGGCGATGAAATTTATCACTATTTACGGACAAATCCTCCTCAGTTTATCAGAAGTGCACCGGCTTTTCAAAATGAAGAAGGTGAATTTGATTATCAAAAATATCTACAAAGATTGAACAATCCGCAAGGGAATGAGTGGTATCCGGTAGAACAACAGATTAGAGGTACTCTCCCCTATCAAAAATTAAACAATCTTATTCAAGGTCTTGTTACAATTCCGGAATGGGAAATTAGAGAACAATTTATAAAAGAAAATGTCAAAATGGAATTTGAAACTTTGACCCTGCCTTATTCACTGGTTAGTTCTGATTGTTTTAATGTAAGTAGTAGTGAAATACGGGAATATTATAAGAATCATAAAGACGAGTATCATGTTCCGGAAACGAGAGAAATAAAATATGTAAATTTTCCAATTAAACCTTCTAAATCAGATACTCAATTGACACGCGAACAGGCTGTTGATTTAAAGCAAAGAATAGAGCAGGGAGAAAATTTCAAAACAGTAGCCACAGAGTATTCTGAGGATACAGGCACCAAGGATCAAGGTGGAGACCTGGACTGGTTTACAGAGAATGAAATGGTGCCCAAGTTTTCTGAAGCTGCTTTTAATGCCTCCCCCGGTGAAATTGTAGGTCCGGTTTTGACACGTTACGGTTATCATTTGATAAAAGTTGAAGACCGAAGACAACAAGATGGGAAAACCCAGGTAAAGGCCCGCCATATATTATTAAAAATTACAGCAGGTCCGGAAACGGAAAGTGATGTTGAATCCCAGGCTAATTTATTTGCCTTTGACGCTAATGAACTGGGTTTCGAAGCAGCGGCTGATTCAAATAATTACACAATTCAAGAGAGCCCTGAGCTCACAGAGGATACAAAATTTATCCGGCAAATAGGTTATTTCCCCGAAGCAGCGCGTTTTGCTTTTTCAACTAACTCTATTGGTAAAATTTCAGATGTTTATAAAACAAATAATGCCTATGTTATTTGTAAACTTACAGATATCAAAAAGGAACATTATACGAAACTTGCTGAAGTAAAGTCCCAGATCAAATCCAAAATAATACAGGAAAAGAGATTGAAAAAGTTGGAGGCGATGGCGCGGGAATTATATCAAAACAATCCGGGGCTAAGTTCTCTGGATAAATTTGCTGACCAAAATGATAAGTATAAATACAAGCATTATGGTTTTAAAACTCTTAGTTCGATTACCAGTCTGGAATCAAAAAATAATATCCAATCTGTTTTATTAGAAATTGAACCAGGGAAAATATCCAGACCAGTCAAAAGTGGTAATAATTATGTATTGATAAAACTTGACAGAAGGACAGACTTAGATCAGGAATCTTACCAGGAGCAACGAACTCAGATCAAACAGGAGCTGTTAAAGGAAAAACGCAATCAATTTTATACAAACTGGCTGGCAGCTCTGAAAGAGCAGGCCGATATATTCGATAATCATACTCGTTTTTATTAAAAATGAGTATTTGTTATTGGGGGCTTTCTGCTCTAAAAGTGTAAAATATGATAGTATTGTAATTTTTTTCGATTCACATATGTTCTATAATAAATTTTGCATTAAAGATGAATAGATACAGTCATGATTACAAATTTATATATCAAAGCTCTATATAAGAGCCTATAAGTTAAATGTTCATAAATTGATAATAGATAATATTGTCCTAGAAATATATCATTCTTTTAGATTTTTATTTCACTTTTCAGATAAAAATAAATTTATCTATGCACTTCAACGGAACTGCTAGATAATTTTTCACTTCGTTATCATTATATTTATTGATCTGCCAGGGGCTTACTTATTCTGGGATATCTTTTCTAGCAGGATAAATTATTTTAAAAGGGTTAGTATGAATGCGGGGCAAAGATGTCTGAACGCGAGAAACCTTGCTTTTTTTATTACTTTATAATAAATGCATTGAATATTTATTTTAATTTTTTAAATTTGAAGGTATCTTTTACAACTAAACGAATTAATTAGTAAAAATAACTAATTTAATATGGGAGTGTTTGATGAAAGAAGTTATTAAAACAATTGTAATCGTAATTCTTGCCGGAGTAGCTATTTTCTACGGTATTAAATTTAATAAAGTAAATCAGCGTATGGACGTATTGAATTCACAAGATTCACTACAATCAATTCAGGTTAATAAATTTGATCATCGGGTTCATGATTTGGAATTGATGTTCGAGGGTAGAGGTAAACATATACAGAATTTTCAGAGCCGGTTAGCGGATTTTGATAAAGAATTAGATGATACCTATAATAAATTCAACAACAAAGTCGATTCTCTTGATTATGTTTTTCAGGCTTTCAAATCTCAAACAGAAAATGCTCTTGATGGATTGAAAAAGAGTCAAACAGAACTTAATGACAGAATCTATGAAGTTAGAAAAGAATCCCGCGATCGTTATCAAGACCTTCGTCAACTCTTAAGAAGAACTACACGAAAAGTTACTGGAATTGAAAATGATGTTGAAGATCTTCAGAAAAGTGTTGATGCCTTGACTTCTGAGGAAAGTCAATAAACACCAGAACAATTAATTACAATTTAAATATTCTCATTAAAGCACCTGCTAGAGAAACTGGCGGGTGCTTTTTCTATTTTTTGGACCATAATATATACTGGTTCAAATTGGTTTGAATGGTAATTAATGTTTTTTAATTATTTTGTTGTATGTAAATACTAGCTAATCTGAACTCCTATTTTTTTACTTCCAAAATAAACAAAACATATATTAATCAAATTGATGCTTTATCTTTTGTAAAATGTAAATATTTCTGTCATAATATTTTGACATATTGTCTCAATCCAGACTTTTTTTTCATTCATAGGCTGTGGCATATTCTTTGTAAATCTAAATATACGTTTTTGAAATTGGATAATAATTAATAAAAAACTAAAAGGAGTTTAATATGGATGTAAAACCTTTAGGTGATCGTGTATTGGTCAAACCAGTAGAAACTGAAGAAAAGACTTCAGGGGGAATCTATGTTCCGGATAGTGCCAAAGAAAAACCACAAAAAGGTGAAGTGGTTGCAGTAGGGCCAGGCAAAAGGAACAAAGATGGTGATAGAATTCCATTAGATGTTAAAAAGGGAGACAAAGTAATTTACGGTAAATATGCAGGCAACGATTTTCAATTCGAAGGAACAGATTACAAAATTATGAATGAATCGGACATTTTAGCGATTGTGTGAAAATTATAATTCAAAAAATAAAAAGGAGATAATATAATGGCAAAAGAAATCAAATTTGGGTTAGACGCAAGAGAGGCACTCAAAAATGGGGTTGACAAACTTGCCAATAGTGTTAAAACTACTCTAGGTCCAAAAGGACGTAATGCAGTTATAGAAAAAAGTTTTGGTGCACCTACAGTAACAAAAGATGGCGTTACTGTTGCCAAAGAAATTGAATTAAAGGATAAAAAAGAAAACGTTGGCTCGGAAATGGTCAAAGAAGTTGCTTCTAAAACTTCTGATATTGCTGGTGACGGTACAACTACTGCAACAGTTTTAGCTCAGGCAATTATTAGAGAAGGTGTAAAAAATGTTGCGGCAGGTGCCGATCCAATGGAAATTCGTCGTGGTATCAATATGGCAGCGGAAAAAGTAGTAGAAGGCTTGAAAGAACTTAGTAAAGATATTTCCGACAAAGATGAAATATCTCAGGTTGGTGCTATTTCTGCCAATAATGATCAATTCATTGGTGATTTAATCGCCGATGCTATGGAAAAAGTCGGAAAAGACGGTGTTATTACAGTAGAAGAAGCCAAAACTACAGATACCGGTCTTAAAGTTGTTGAAGGAATGCAGTTCGATAGAGGTTATCTCTCACCATATTTTGTAACTGATAAGGACAGTATGAAAGCTTCTTTGGAAGATGCCAAGATCCTTCTTTATGATGACAAAATTAGCAGTATGAAGGACTTGCTTCCAATTCTGGAAAAAATATCACAGTCCGGACAACCGCTCTTGATCATTGCTGAGGATGTTGAAGGCGAAGCACTGGCTACATTGGTTGTCAATAAATTAAAAGGCACATTGAAAGTAGCTGCAGTTAAGGCCCCTGGTTTCGGTGACCGTCGTAAACAGATGCTTGAAGATATCGCAGCTCTTACCGGTGGAACAGTCATATCGGAAGAACGTGGTCATAAACTTGAAAACGCAACAACTGCTATGCTGGGTGAAGCCGGAACAGTAACAATTGACAAGGAAAATACAACAATTGTTGAAGGTAAAGGCGATACAAAGGATCTAAAAGCCCGTATGAAACAGATCAAAGCTCAAATGGAACAAACTGATTCTGATTATGACCAGGAAAAATTACAGGAAAGATTGGCAAAACTCTCTGGCGGAGTTGCTGTTCTGGAAGTAGGAGCAATTTCCGAGGCAGAAATGAAAGAGAAAAAAGCCCGGGTAGAAGATGCACTGCATGCTACCAGAGCAGCTAGTGACGAAGGAATTGTCCCTGGCGGTGGTGTTGCTCTACTCAGAACTCTTAATAAATTAGATGAACTGGAAATTGACGGTGACAAAGCCGTTGGTGTTGATATTATCAGAAGGGCTATCGAAGAACCCTTAAGACAGATCGTTGCTAATGCCGGTCAAGAGCCTTCTATTATAGCCAACAAAGTCAAAGAAGGTAAAGATGATGAAGGCAATGATTGTCCGGAATGGGGCTTCGATGCATTTGCTGGAAAATATTGCAATATGATGAAAGAAGGCATAATCGATCCTACCAAAGTTACAAGAATTGCTGTTGAGAATGCTGCCAGTGTTGCTGGATTGTTACTAACTACTGAGACTCTGGTAACCGAAATTGAAGAAGATGAAGATGAGTCCGGCGGCGGTGGCGGCATGCCCGGCGGCGGAATGCCCGGTGGTGGCATGCCCGGCGGCGGAATGCCCGGAATGTAATTTCCAATAGATAGATCGATTTTATAAGAAAAGCCCCGATGGGAGTCGGGGCTTTTCTAATTTTATACGTCTGATAATTTTTTAATTGCAAAACCGATAATGAGAGATATCTCAGCAGAAGAGGGGAACGGTTTGTAATTTCAGAATTTCCTATCTCATTATCTTCTATAAAATAATTAATCTAATTTTTTCCTACTCGACAATTAGACGTGCTAGTCGAGTAGAAAAGTATCTTTTCTGAGTGTAAAATATCTATAATGGCATCTGATTTTGGACTTGTTTTATTTATTTTTATTAGCCCAGAATGTCCAAATTGTAGTCTATTGATTCATTCTAATGGAGCGAATGCAGGGAAAATTTTTTCACCACTTATCTACTTGACTACTTCTTTATTCGATCAAATCCCATCTTCCCTATTTCATTTAATTTGAAGTATGTAAGTGGGGGATCTGTATCTATTTTCTGCAAGGCAGTGAGCTCAGAATTAAATACAGTTCATTTTTGTTTGCTTTCTACACTATAATTGGGCGCTTCCTTACTAATGCGGACATCATGAGGATGACTTTCTTTGATTGAGGCTGCTGAAACTTTTACAAAGTGCGCCTCCTTTTTAAAATCTGTCAGGTCGCGAGCACCACAATATCCCATGGAAGAGCGAACTCCGCCAATTAACTGATGAATTGAATCGGACAGCTTCCCTTTAAAAGGCACCATGCCTTCGATGCCTTCAGGAACAAGTTTTTTAGCATCTTCCTCATCCTGAAAATAGCGGTCCTTGCTACCCTCTTTCATAGCAGCTACGGAGCCCATGCCTCGATAAGCTTTAAAAACCCGGCCCTCGTAAAGTACTTTTTCTCCCGGGCTTTCTTCAACTCCTGCTAACAAAGATCCGAGCATTACAGTATCTGCTCCAGCAGCTAATGCTTTCGCAATGTCTCCAGAGTACCTAATCCCTCCATCAGCAATCAGTTTTGCGCGGCTTTGTTCTGTCTCCTTACTACATTCCATGATTGCCGATAATTGTGGTACTCCTACCCCCGCAACAACTCTGGTTGTACAGATCGCTCCCGGACCTACTCCGACTTTTACTGCATCTGCTCCGGCCTTAATCAGATCTTTAGTGGCTTCACCGGTGGCTACATTGCCCGCTATAAGATCGATCTCCGGATATTTATTTTTAACTTTTTTCACGGCTTTAATAACTCCCTGAGAATGGCCATGAGCGGTATCAATAACTATAACATCAACTTCATTTTTTATTAATTCTTCTGCTCGTTCTAAAAAGCCCCCGGATACACCAATTGCAGCACCAACCCTCAGCCTACCCATCTCATCTTTTGCAGCCTTAGGATATTGCCGCTTCTTTAGAATGTCCTTGACTGTAATCAAACCTTTTAATTTACCTTCATCATCAACTACCAGCAGCTTTTCGATTTTATGTTTCTGAAGCAATTCTTCAGCTTCTTCCAGAGTTGTTCCGACAGGAGCGGTGATAAGATTATCACTGGTCATTCTTTCTTTAATTTGTAAGTCATGATTAGTTTCAAATCTAATGTCTCTATTTGTTAATATTCCCACCAGCTGTCCCTCATCTACTACCGGTATTCCTGAAATTCTGTATCGGGCCATCACCTGTAAGGCGTCCCCGATTGTTTTGTAAGAAGGAAGGGTGACAGGATTTTTGATCATGCCACTTTCTGAACGTTTGACAGTATCTACTTCAGAAGCCTGATCTTCGATACTCATATTTTTATGTAATATGCCGATGCCTCCTTCTCGAGCAATTGCAATCGCCAGCTTTCCTTCAGTTACAGTATCCATAGCCGCACTTAAAATTGGAATATTTAACTTAATGTTTTCAGTTAGTTTAGCCTTTACATCGGTTTGTTTGGGTAGAATAGTTGATTTGGCGGGACGAATTAATATATCATCATAAGTTAGACCTTCGCCAAGGATTTTATTATCTGCCATAATTACTCCATTTTTTTATCAATTATTTTATTTATATGGTTAATGAATTTGTCATCTGAGAAGATTTGTTTTATTTTATTAAATTCTTTATACATGATTCTATCTTTTTCTAATGTTGGGACTAATTTTCTGACCTTCTTGTAGCCGAGTGCAGTGCCGCGCCCCTGTTCCAGATCATCTCGCAAGTCTATTCCCTGTGCAGATACCAATAATTCGATCACAATAATGTCTTCTAAATTATCTATTATGTTAATTAATTTAAGCCCGGCATTAGGAGCCATGCTAACGTGGTCCTCTTGATTTGCTGAGGTGGTAATTGTCTCAACTGAAGCAGGATTTGCTAATGTTCGATTTTCTGCTGTAAGGGCTGCAGTTGTAACATGAGCAATCATAAACCCGGAATTGACACCACTTGAATTAGTTAGAAAGGGAGGTAAATGGCTCATATTAGAGTCCATTAAGTTGGCAATTCTGCGTTCTATCATATTCCCAACTTCTGTGATGGCAATTGCCAAATAGTCAGCTCCCATGGCAAGTGGTTCAGCATGGAAATTGCCTCCGGAGTATATTTGTTTAATTTCCGGAAAAACAAGAGGGTTATCAGTTACTGATCCGGCTTCACGCTCAACAATTTCAGTGACAAAATCAATTGTATCTTGGACCATTCCATAGACCTGGGGGATGCATCTATAGGAATATGGATCCTGAACCTTTTCACAATCTTTGTGCGAAGCAATTATCTCACTGCCTTGAAGTAGATTGCGAATATGGCAGGCAACTGCTTGCTCTCCTTTCTGATTTCGCGCTTTGTGAATTTTATCATAAAAAGGAACGTCGGTTGCCATATCAGCTTCAATGCTCATGGCAGCTGCAAGTTTTGCCATGGTCATGATTTTTTCGATTCTTAGTAAGCAATGAATGAGCAGGGCTGTAGAGTATTGTGTCCCATTTATTAAAGATAAGCCATCTTTGGGGCCTAAGCTTATGGCTTCATAAACGCCCTGGGATACCAGATTTTCAGATGCAACACGGTCGTCATTATAATAGACTTCACCCTCTCCTATTAAAGGGAGAGACATGTGGGCCAGAGGTGCAAGATCACCACTGGCACCAACAGAACCCCGCGCCGGAATATAGGGTATTATATTTTTATCCAGAAGCTCTATCAGCTTCTCTACCACAGCCAGAGAACACCCTGAATTACCTTTAGCAAGGCTATCGATTTTTAAAGACATCATAATTTTGATGATCTCTTTTTTAACAGGTGCTCCTACTCCACAGGCATGGCTTCTTAAAAGATTACATTGTAGAGCTTCTAATTTGTCTTCTGTTATTTTGACTTGACTTAATTTTCCAAAACCTGTATTTATTCCATATATAGTTTTATTTTGAGCTAACATTTTTTTGACAAGTTGTCTGGCTTGAATTATGTTATCTTTTTGTTCTGCCGTAAGTTTTTTTGATACTTTGCCCTTTAGAAGGTTATCATGATATGTAAGCACCCCTCTCATAGCACCTCTCTCGTATATTTTGCAAATTTAGTGATTTATCCATTCCCATTCAAGTTATGATATTTCCTTTTTTATTGACTTTAATAATGCTTATCAGTGATATTTTTATGGTAATTGCCGCCTTTATATATGCTAAGGCCAAGCCTGGAAGATTGATAGTTCATGTATGAATCATGTGTTTATCATCACAGGCTATAAATATTTCCTTGTACAAAAGCATCTCTAAAACTAATATTAAGAGTAATATATTTCTTAAGAGTGGAGTAGATTATGAATAAAAAAGCAATTATAATTTTTTTGTTTGTTATCCCAGGATTAATAAGAGTTGCTATCACCGGAGAAGTTGCCGAATATATAAAAATCGAGCCTCGTAATAATTTTGTATTGATTATGGATAAAAGTGGCAGCATGTCAGGTGATGCTATGCAGCAGGCTAAAAAAGCGATTATTTCATTTCTTGCTGATATTCGGGGCAATGATAGAGTGGGAATGATTACATTTAATGAGAGACCGGAGAATTTGTTTGATTTGACTAACAATCTGAAAAACAAGAAAAATTTAATTTCAGATATAGAAGCTTCGGGTTCTACAGCGTTATACGATGCCCTGGCCCTTGGATTCGATCAGCTTAGTTACTCGAGCGGAGTGAAGATTATAATTTATCTGACCGATGGCCGTGACAACCAAAGCAACTTTTCTATTGAAGAGATTAATTCGATGGCCAGATCAGAAAATATATTAGTCTATGGAATTGGGCTGGGAGAGGTAGATGTTGCAAAATTAACAGAATTATCGCGGGTGACTTCCGGCTATTTTACTACTACTTCGGATCCTCATGATCTGAATAATGTATATAGTAAGGTTTTAAATAAGTATTACGAAGAATACGGGGATTATACTATCTATTCCGGAGCGTTGACAGTAAAATCGATTCCCGGTGGATTGCCCATTGCAATCGATGGAGAAAAAATTGGATGCACTCCATATAGTATTTCTGCTCTTGAACCGGGCTCTTATCATGTTGAAATTGAATATAATGAAGGGAACTGGCAATGTGATGCAGTTATTAAAGCTGGCTTCAGAGCTGTAATCCAGGCCCGCAGCTCGGAAATTGATCATAATCTTATAGTGGGTTCCAGACCAGTCAAATCTGCAGTTTTTTTAGATGGCACCTATATAGGGCAGACTTCTATCCGGCCGATTATTAAAGAAAAGAAATTTTTTGGTGGCATAAATATTAAGAACCTTAATTCACAATTGAAAATAGAACAAGTACCCAGGGGGAGGCATACTTTAAAATTGATTGCAATGCCCAAAGCAGATGTTGATTTAGGATCTGCTCTGAGCTATGAATTTGATTTTAAGATTAATAAAAACACCTGGGTAAATGTTGATATTCTTAAAAAAGAAGCTGATTTTATGGGGCAGGGTGATAAAAAACAAGACTTACAGGAAAGAGTAGATAAAAGCTTTGAGGATCTGAAAGATTTTTAGTTCTATTCTTAATAATTTTGATAGGAGCGTTTTCGGGTTATTTAATTCTAGGCTAAAAAAAGTGTATCTTAATCTTTAAATTAACAGGCACAGTGAAAATTTAATTAATTGGGCCCCTCCTTTGGCAATATTCTCCCTTTTAATTTTATCACCAAATCAAACCTAGTATGATCTTAATATTTTTTATTAAACCTAATGCATGAATTAGTTCTGAATCTAAAACAATCCTCTATTTTTTTAACATAATATTTTAAATTTGGATATTAATGAAAAGGGTGATAGAAATAGTTTGGATGTATATCAGGAGGATATATAAGATAATATTCGTGATAGTTATCCTTTGCGCTGTAGTCTCGTTAAATGCTGATTTGACAAAAATGGTAGCTGATTCAAGTCAAATGATAACCAATGCTGAAGAATCAAGAGTTACTTTACCCATCAGTAATGGATATTCGGGAGCGGAATATAATATTAAAAATAGAAGTTTTACGAAATTCCATCCCCATCTATATGCCCGGTATTCCCGAAACCGCAAAAATAAACAATTAATTGCCGCTCTTACTCCAGTTATCACTTTTAAAAAAGAAAATATAGACTTAACGCATTTAAATACTTCTAGTTGTGGCTATCTGACAGGAACAGGAATTATAGAACATGTTATGTCCGGTTCCAATTTCATGTTGACGCAATACGGCTTCTGCCCTTTTTTTAAAGACGGGCCATTCTGGGTTGTCTTGCTGGTACTGGAAAGTGAGGAGATAAATAATTTTGCTCTCAATGTAAAAACCACAAAAAAATCTATCCAGGCCAATATAGGCAAGTGGGCCAGTCAGGATGAAAATAAAAAATGGTTATATGTAATAATTTCTCATAATAAAACTATTGATGAGAGAAACCATCAGGATGTGGTCAGCTTTAGAAATCAGTGGCCGGATTTTCAAGCATTACTCCAGGAAATAAAATGGTGGAAAACATGGCATCGCCAAACAATTAAGCCGGCTATTTTTGAAAGGCTTAAAAATAAATATTATTATCAATCTCTGGCTCTGATTAAGATGGCACAATGTCGGGAAGAAGGGACCCCTGAAGGACAGATATTTTCCAGTTTAAGACCAGGCAGTTCCTGGACCTATACATTAGACCAAAGTTATGCTACCGAGGCGCTGATAAGTGCTGGTCATTTTCTAGAAGCCCGGCAGTCACTCCAATTTCTCCTTGATAATCAGGGAGGTAGATATAAACAGCTATCTCTGTTTGATAATAATTACGGAATTGGCGAAGATTATATACTTTCTGTGTCAAAGTATTACGGGAATGGAAATGAGATCAGTGACTCTACGGAGAATGGGCCGAATATCGAACTAGCCGGATTTGGTCTGGTGCTCAATAATATTGGAAACTATGTAAAAGAATCTGATGATTATAAATTTCTTGAATATTATTGGGATAAAATTCGTTACCAGATTGCTGATGTATTAATTCATTCGATCGATAAAACAGGTTTGATTAGAAAAGAATCAGGCCCCTGGCGGGTACATCTACCGGGGAAACATTTTACTTATACATCAATTTGTGCTTATCGAGGATTGTTGTCTGCTAACTGGATGGCAACAAAAATGGATGATGAAAATTTTGCTCGGGAATGTGAGTCAGCAGCACAAAAAATACGTAAAAATCTTGAACAAAAATTATATTTAACTGATGATAATGTCTTAAAAGGAAACCTGGAAGGAAGGATACCAGAGCACTATGTTGATGGTTCTGTTGTGGAAGCTATTAATTATCTCTCGTCACCCCAGGACAATATTAGCCATGCTGCGATTAATACAATCAATAAGTATCTACAATTCAATTCCAACCCTCCGCTTTATGCAAATTTATTAAATGGTAATAAAAGATTTGAAGATAACCTTTTCGTTAATATGAGATTGGCAATCGGTCTGAAAAAGTTGAGAAAACATCAGAAAGCCGAAAAGATCATGAACAAAATTATTAAAAGGTCGGAAAAATATGGTTTGGCTCTACCACGGTATTATATTGATCATATGCCAGCTGGAGAGAGCCCAATGATCGGCAAAGGTGCTGCTAATATTATTTTATATTATAATGAGTGATCAGGTGACTAGATACAAATTAGGATTGATTGTTATCCTATTATTGACATCATGCTCAAGAGATATTTTTTCCCGTAAGGAACAAAAGATCCTCAGTCTTCAAAATCAAAAGAGGATTACAAAAGAAGTCCTAGAAAAGCACGCTAACTCGGCTCCTCAGGTTCAAAAATGGTTGGCAATAGCTGCTGCAAATTCTGATAATAATGAGGTGGTGCCGGCTCTAATTAAAATGTATAAAATGGCTAATCCTGAAGTGAGAAAACGCCTAGCTTTTGCGCTTTCACAGTTTGATCTAATTAGGTCAAAACAGTTTTTATCCAGGATGTTAACAGCAGAAAACAATTTGCCAGTAAAAAGGCAAATTGTGTTCTCATTGGGGAAAATTGGAAATAAAAAACATTTAGAATTAATGCTGGAAGAAAGTGAAACATCTGGATTTGTCATCACTCCTATTTTAAGAAGTATTGGGTATTTTTTTGATCGCGATGTTCATAGTAAAAGGGCAATAGAAAAATGCTTTAGGTATTTGAATAGTAAAACGGATTCAATTCGGATGGAGGCAGCTACTACTTTAACCCGGTTAGAAGATCGCAAAGCATTGAAGTCTAAATTGCCTCAGCTTCTTGATTGCTTTGCGAGTAGCGATCAGCAGATTCAAGTCAAATTAGTTAAAATATTGAATAAACTGGAATTCAATGGACAGAATCAATTTTATCAGAAAATAATGCGGTCAGGATCGACTCCTGTAAAATTGGAAGCTGTGAAAGCCCTTCCTTATTTAAATTTACCGGATACTCTAATTATAAATATGATAGATACTACTTCAAATAACAAACTATTAGCTACTCTCCTGGAGCATATTCCAGTTAAAGATAATCAACTGGAGATTCTTGAATCGGAATTTAATAGCCTAATAGTTAATAATTCTGCAAATCATGTAAAAGGTTTGGCTCTCCAACATTTATGTACGTTGGCCCCTTTAAAATATAAGAGTATCTCAGTACCAAAGGTTTTACTTCCTTATAAAATAGAAGGGCTAGCTAGGTCAAAAAAATTATTTGTTATAGACAGCTTAGATAAATATGCCAGGGCATCAGCGCCCAAAATTTACACTCCTGCCTATAGAAATCTTTTATCTCTCACGGATTATTTTGTTCAAAAAGATAGTTTGAAAAAACAAAAACTTGAAAAGTATATTATTGCCGGGCTTAAAAGCAGGGATCCGGTTAAGGTTTCATTAGCAGCAAGACAAATCAGAAAGAGAGCTACTGTAGCTAGTGAACTAAAGCGCGCTCTGTATGATGCTATTCCGGCTATGATCAAATGTCAGAACTCAGATGCTATGTTAGAGATAATTCAAACAATTCAATATCTGTATCCGCAGGGAGCTGTAAAACACTTATGGCCATTATTAGAGTGTGATATTTACTGTGTTCATAAGGCAGCTGCCGAAGTGCTTACATCTCTTTACAATGTTGAGATTGAAGAGGTCTCGCAAGTGCCATATTCACCTCCCAAAGCAAGGAATTTAAAAAAAGTATTTCAAAAGGGGGGTAGTTCTAAAATAGAATTTGAAACGGAAAAAGGAAATTTTATTATAGCAGCTTCGGCTCATTATACTCCTTTCACATATTCGGTTTTCCTGGCATTAGTTGAAGAAAATTTTTACGATGGTTTAACTTTTCATAGAGTTGTTCCGAACTTTGTTGTGCAAGGGGGTGACCCGAGAGGGGATGGCTGGGGCGGATTAGAATTTAATCTTATGACTGAAATTTCACCCAGGAGTTTTAAAACAGGGTCTGTAGGATTGGCTAATGCGGGTCAAAATACTGAAGGATCACAGTTTTTTATTACCACAAGTTATCAGCCTCATCTTGATTATAATTATACCCGTTTTGGTGAGGTTGTTGAAGGGATGAATGTTGTTCAAAGGCTTGAGAATGGTGATAAGATATTATCAGCCCATATATTACCATAAATTTATATTAGTCTAGCTACCACAAATCCGATCGCAAATCCTATCAGAAAAATAACAGTTAAAACTCTATGATCCAGGACCTCCTTTTTATAGCCTTTTTTAAATGCTTTAGCAGAAACGTAATATCCTATTGCATTTAAAACCCAGAGAATAGGCATTGTAAGAACCTTGACAATAATGGGCCCGATTACAGGAATGGCTCCGATTAAACCTAGTAATCCGGAGAAAGCATTGGCAATAACACCGAAGACTACTACAAAGACTGCAATGACATCCTTATCTATATGGAGCATTAGAGCTATAAAAATGGCAACAACTATCACTGTCCATATTAGCAGGATCTTCCAATTTTGTTTTAAGAATTCAAATATTTTGTTAATACTAACCTCCTCTTAATTTGGCAACTAGCCAGGTCCCTTTTATAGAAAATTTTGCTTGTATAATTCTTTTCTTGCCTCCGTTCTCAATCCATACCAGTCTTTTGCCTTTTGGATTTGCTACGTTATTAAAAAAAACATCACTATCTTTTAGGATGGGGTTATTAGTTGCCTTGTGCTTCAATTCAATTTCAATTATATCCGTGGGTATTTTCTTATTATTAATTTTAAATGTCTTTGAGCCTGTTTTTTGAAAATTCACAGAATAGATTTTACCTTCAAGTTCAAGGGTTACGGTTTTGTTGCGGTAGGGAGCCTCTAATGAACGTAAATACATAAGCATAGAAAAAAAAGAGTGGGTTCCTGATGTGAGATGGACCTTTTTACCATTGGAATACTGAGCGGTGTGATTTGTGTATTTGGTGGATATTTCCTGATCGAGATTGGGTTGGTGGATCTTTTTACTACGAAATTGCGGTAGATATGACTTTTTACTATACACACACTGGTAATAATTATTGACTTGGTAAACATTATCAAAGAAACTATTTGTACTGGCTCTGAATTCTAGTTTTTTACAGTTGTTTCCATATTCCTGGGTTTGCATTTTAAGATCTAAAACAGGCACAAATAATAAATTTACCTTATAATGATACACATCTTTGGCAGTAATACTCAAGATCAAGCTGCAATTTAGCAAGATAGAAGCCACTATAATTTTATAATTTAGGTGCAAAATTAAACCTATTATTTATTCATATTATATAAAATTTTGAGACCATATAAGGTAAGATTTTCTTCCGGAGTTAAATTTAATATCTCTGCAAATTCTTTTGATAGACCGCCGGTGACGAGAGTTTGGATCTTGTCACCTCCCAATTCATGCTCGATCTTTTTAAGGATACCCTGGACCATATAAACATGGCCTCCAAAAATTCCACTTTGCAATTGTTCTTTTGTTGTATCTCCGATTATATTTTTGGGAAATTTCATATCAACGGTGTGTAATTGTGCGGCCTTTTTGATCAATTCATTTAATCCTGCTTCCAGACCCGGACTGATGGCCCCACCCATATAATCCCCATTCGTATCGAGCACTTCAAAAGTAGTTGCGGTTCCAAAATCGATCACTATGATAGGATATCCATACATTTTTTTGGCTGCCACCATATTACATATTCTATCCGCACCCAGGGTCTCCGGTTTCGTGACTTTCAAGTTCAAATTTAAATTGAGCTTATGATCTACAATTAAGGGCGTCATTGAAAGATATTTGCGAGCCATACCTGCAAAATTTTGGGTTAAAATGGGAACCACCGAGCCAATAATTGTTGCCTTTAGATCAGCAGGGTTTATATTTGCATCTTCGCACAGTAATTTCACTGTCACCCAGTATTCGTCGACTGTTTTACTGTGCGAGCTTACCAGGCGGCGGCTCAATAATAATTTTTCATCTTTAAATATACCTAGCACTGTATTGGTATTTCCAATATCAATAGCCAACAACATTATATACTCCTTTTGTCAAAACTTACCTCGCCAGCATAAAATTTCTCAATCTCATCATTAATGGTTAAGAGCATGGCGCCCTGTCTTGTAATATTCCTGAATATACCGGTTTTTAATCCTTTATTTGTGTTGATAGTAATTTCATGACCAAGATGGGGGCAATAGTTTCTCCATTTATCGAGAATTATATCTTCTCCGTTTTTTAGGCTCAGATCATAGTTTTTGTCAATAGATTCTAAAATATTTTTAAAAAGAGTCATTCTATTATGAGGTTTTCCGGTTGCGATTTTTAAAGAGGTGCCAAATTGTAATTGATCGTTTTCAAAAAACTCGCTCTTTTGGTTTACATTGAGACCAATCCCAATTACTACTTTTGATAATTTATTTGAACGTGTTTTCGTCTCGATAAGAATACCACAGACTTTCTTGTGGTTTATTAAAACATCATTGGGCCATTTCAAGGCCGGGTAGAGTTCTGAGGAATAATTTGCCAGCCCCTCTGCTATTGATACTGCGCTGATATAGGTATAGATAAAATGAGATAATTTATCAAGATTATCTTTTAATAAGATTGAAAAGAGCAGACTCTGTTGAGAGGGCGTTTCCCATTTTCTCTGTTTGCGCCCTCTGCCTTTTGTTTGATAATCAGCCATTATAATTTTACCATGTTCAAAACTATTCTGTAATAAATATGAATTAGTCGAATCAATAGTTGCAAAGTGTGGAAAACTGTTTTGTAAATGGATAAAATTTTTATCCATTTCTATAAGTTTATTATTTTTCATTTAAGGCCCCTGGCATCCTGAATTTTTCTATATGCTTTATTGATCGCTTTGAATTTTTTCTCAGCCACCTCCTTTATTTCAGAACCTAGATTGGCGACTTTATCAGGATGATATTTTGTTGCCATTTTATGATATGCCTTTTTGACTGCTTTGTCATCCGCATCAGAACTGATCCCTAATATTTCGTAGGCTTGATCCAAATCGGAGCCCTTCTTAATAAACATCGATCTGATAGAGTTATAATCTTTTTCATTGATACCGAGACCATTAGCGATTTCCTTAATAGCCTTCAGTTCATCTCTGCTGTAATTATTATCAGCACCTGCAATACCAAATAATATATGTAACATTTCAAGATTAGAGTTGTAATCTAAATTAGATCGGACCTGTTGAGTTACATCATAAATATTGTATTTTTGATTTAGAATCTCTTTGAAAAGGTACATCATATCTTGAGCATTGTTACTGCCAAACTGTTTGACCAGGTAATTTTTGACATATTGCACCTCTGAAGATTTTACTTTGTTATCTGCTCTGGCAACATATGCAAATAGGGTTAACATCGCAACAGCAAAATCACCACCTCTAGCCCTCCTGTTGTGAGCACTATAATTTCTATTATAACCTGCTTGAGCATTCCCATAAGGATGACCATTTATCCGTGCCGAACTGCCATCACCTGACATCATACTGCCTACATAGGCACCAATTATTCCGCCCAGGGGTCCTAGAAGTGCAAATCCCAGTCCTCCTCCGATCAATGTACCGGCCCATTTTTTCATATTTTTTCCTTTATAAATTTCTATTGATTATGGTTTACTATTCACTCACTACTTCCAGCTGTTAATTTATTAGATTTATTCTTTAACACAAACCCAATTTCCTGGATTCCAATCTCCAGGGATAACAACTAGCATCTTGAATGGATAATTAGTTTATGTTTTGGTAAGTTGCCAAATATCGAGGATGCATTTTGGAATCATGTCAATATGATTTTGCGCCCTATTCAGGTTATTAATATATTTTCTAAAATAAAAGTTGCAATATTCCAAAATATTTATTTTAATTTGGGGTGTTTCTAGAGAATCCAGTGAAGAACAATATTTACTTTATATTGTGGTATTAAAATAATCAACCTCAATATATTGTGGTTTTAATAATTTTTATATAAATTAGTAATACTAATTAAGATCAATAAATAATTCTTTTAAAATTAATAAAAAATACTGGAGTAGGACGTGAAAGTTGTCAAACCTAAGTGGAATAAAGAGCGGAAAAACGTTCTAAATGATCGTTATTTATATGATAATGAAAAGAATTGGGATGAGCTGGTAGAAAGAATTGCCAAAAATGTTCAGGTTGACTGTAAAAATATCCTAAAAGAGTTCAAATTTGTCCCCGCCGGTAGAATTTTGGCAGGTCTGGGAACTGATACGGTTAAGACGTTTTTTAATTGTTATGTACTCGCTTTTGAGGACGTAGGTGATGGTATTGATAGTAGAAGTGCTATTATGGATCTGTTTACCAGAGTATTTGAGATAAGTGCCCGTGGGGGTGGCGTGGGTATCAACTGGTCACCTTTACGTCCTAAAGGGAGTGATATCAAGAAAGTCAGAGGAGAATCTTCAGGTTCGGTTTCATGGATGGAAGCTTTGGATGCTTTAGCCGGTCGTATCAGCCAGGGAGGTTCTAGAAGAGGAGCCTATATGTTCGGTCTGGAGACCTGGCATCCGGATATTGAAAGATTCATTACCATTAAAAAGGATCGTGAAAAGATTCAAAATGCCAATCTCTCTGTCTTTGTATCTGATGAATTTATGAAAGCTGTAAAAAATGATGAAGAGTGGGATCTAGTCTTTCCTGAACTATCATTTGAGAAATACGATAAGGAATGGAATGGAGATATCAGGGAATGGCAGGAGAAGGACTATCCGATCAAACATTATAAAACGGTAGATGCCAGGCAATTGTTCAATCTGATAACTGATTACACGCATGATAATGGAGAACCCGGATTGGTATTTTTAGAACGCTATAACAAAACCAATATTGCCAATCAAGATGAAAAAATAATTGCCACAAATCCCTGTGGCGAACAGGGGCTATCTGCCAACTCTGTCTGTAATCTGGGGTCTATCAATCTCACTCAATTTATTGATATCGAAACCGGCGAGATCTTATTTGATAATCTCAGAGAAACAGTCCATACCGGAGTGGAATTCCTTGATGAAATAATCGATGTTAATCCTTACTATCTGGATAAAGCGCGGGAGCACCAGTATAGGTTTCGTAAAATTGGTTTAGGAATTTTAGGACTGGCGGATTTTCTCATACTCAAAAATATCAAATACGGTTCACCTGAATCATATAAGTTAATGTCGAAAGTAATGGCTTTTATTCAAAATGAAACTTTTAGGAAATCCGCATTGCTTGCCAAAGAGAAGGGAGCCGCACCGGTCTGGGATGAATATATGCTGGACAATCAATATATTCAGCAATTGGATGCAAATGTGAGGTCCTTAGTTAAAAAGCATGGCTTGAGGAACACCCGCCTGTTAACAGTAGCACCTACAGGTTCTACCGGTATATTAGCAGGCGTTTCATCCGGAATAGAACCCAATTTTGCTTTTGAATTAATGCGGGAAGACCGTCTGGGTGAAAGGAAAGTCATACACTGGTTACCAGAAAGAAAAGAGGAATTAGGATTGCCGGATGATGTATTTGTTGAAGCTTCTGATCTGACTTCTAAGCAACATGTGGATATGCAGGCTACCATCCAGAAATATGTGGATAGTAGTATTAGTAAAACTATTAATGCTCCGAATAAGGCCACCAAAGAAGATACGAGAGAAGTTTATCTCTATGCTTATGAAAAAGGTTGTAAAGGTATAACATATTATCGAGATGGTAGTAGGCAGGGAGTTTTGAGAAAACAGGAAAAAGAAAAGAAAAAAGAAGAAGTCTCGGAACTGGAGAAAATGTTTAAAAAAGCCGGTAATTCGGTCATCCCCCATGATGTTAATATACCAAAAGAGCCCCCTGTCCAGCTTTATAAAAGACGGGATAATCATTCCCGGAAATGGTACTTTTTCATTGCTTTTGCTGATCGGGATTACCAGCGTCCATTTGCCTTATTTATTAAAACTAATAATTATGCCAGTGGAGATGTGGCTGATTGGATCATCTCGAAAATGGAGCGATTAATGGCTGCTGAGGGTATTGATGAGGAGCTGATTGATGAACAGGTAAAAAAATATTCAGGCCAGAGTAATGTTGATAAAATTGCCCGCACAATAAGTATGTCATTAAGGCATAACATACCAATTAAGGATATTGTTGACCTCCTTGACAGATGTGATGCGGATTTTTCATCACTTGTTTTTCATATCAAGAAATTACTTGAGATGTTTATCCCGGATGGAACCGAAGCGGGAGAAAGATGCCCTGAATGTGATGGCCAATTAGTTTATCAAGAAGGATGCAAATTTTGTCCCTCTTGTAATTGGTCGAAATGTGATTAATTTAATTTTTCAGGTTGTAAAAAGATTGGTAGGATTGGATAGATTAATTTTCAGAAGAATATATATCTTATTTAGACCACTGCCGCTGGCAATTAGAACAAAAATGAGAACTTCGTTGTGAAACTTTGGTCTTTTTTATTTTCTTACCACAGCGTGGGCAGGGCTCTCCATCTTTTTGATAAACATTTAGAAATTTGCGATTGTTTCCGGCTTCTTGATTAGTTCTAGCATAGTTCCCCAATCCGGAACCTAAACTTGTGCCTTTATTTTTGATGCCCTTTTTTAAAACGTGTTTTATAGCTGTATATAATTTTTTCTGTTTTCGGGTTGAAATCAGATTGGCCTTTTGTTTGGGGTGAATACCGGCTTCCCACAAAGCCTCATCTGTGTAAATATTTCCAAGTCCTGCTATAAAAGATTGATTCAAAAGCAAGGCTTTGATCATTCCACTCCGGCCTTCCAAGATATTTTTAAAATCAGCTAATGTAAAGTCAGGATCTAATGGCTCAGGCCCCAGCTTCCCAAGAATATCGTCGGGATTGTTGGTTAAATAGATCCGGCCAAATTTACGCGTATCATTAAAGCGTAACTGATGGCCATTATCAAAATGAAATATAACGCGATCGTGCTTTTTGAAGGGAGCATTATCAGGATAGAAAATAATCTTGCCAGTCATCCGCAAATGGATAATTAAAATTTTATCCCTGGATAAATTAAAAACCAGATATTTTGCTCGGCGCCTGAAATTTTTAATCTTAGAACTTATCAATTCATCTTTAAACTCAGCTGTTGAATGGGTTGCTATCGATTTTGCCCATCTTATCTTAACGTTGTTTATTTTTTTATTTAGCAAGTTCGATTCTTTAAGATCTTGAATTATTGTCTCAACTTCCGGAAGTTCGGGCATAATTAATCCATTTCTCTTTTTTTTTAGGGCTTCCTAAAATAGTACTTTATATCCAAACCATCAATGTTAATTTAATAAAAATAGGGATAACACTTAGACTTAAAAAATCTAAGTATCATCCCTGCAGGAGTATAGATTATTAAAAAGCTATTGCCTGATAACAGAAATATTTGATGAATATGATTATGATTCAATCCGTCAATATCTTTTCTGGGCTTTGAATAGGAATTCTACATAAAGAATAAAATACATTGCGCTGAATATCATACCATCTTTCAATTATTTTTGAATTGGCTACAGATATATCGACAGATTGTCTGAGGATTTTTCTATTTATTGTGTATTGACCGGTTCGCTTCTCTGTCCTGATTGAGCTACTCTCCAACTTTAAATTTTTGCAGGCGTCAAAGCGGGCATATTCATCAGCATCCTGCCAGCCATTTTTCCAGTATGAATAATTTGCAACAATACCTACGCCATATACAAAATTACTCTTTTTTGGTAGAGAGTCCGTCCAAATTGGTTTCTCACCCCAATTGGAAAGCTGGCTCCTCTTGATTGTAAAATTGTCATCTGTAGAGAGCAAGATATAACATCGATCTTCAACAAAAACAGAATCAAGAACAAAGCTATTTGTGTCTATATGAGCTTGTAAATTTTCATAATAGATTTCTTCAAATGTGGGTTGAATTAAACGGTAATACCCGTCGGATATTTCCTGAATCTCAAAAATAAGCCGGACTCTCAGCTGTTTTGCCAGATTTTTGCGGGCCTGGTTTAAAGCAGCTTTCTGGGCGAGTTGGCGATCTCTATATTTTCCTGTATAGCCTACTGCTAAATTTATAGCAGGGTCATGCTGAGGAAGAACTTTGAACCATTCCGGCACAATTTGTTGTGCTGTTAGAAAGTATAGACTTATAAAGAAGAGAAATATCTTTTTCATAGAATTTTAAAGAAGAGGCTGTGATTTGCACAGCCTCTCTTATTTTTTGTTTACTGGTTTTCTTCTACGGCTTCTAGCTTGTCAATTTCTTTTTCCAGTTCGTCAAAAGACATATTGGCTTTGGCTTCATTATAGAGTGCTTTCTGATGACGGGCAGCCTTTTTCGTTTCGTTGATTAAGGAATTCAGGTCGTATCTGGCCAGAGAATAAGCATGATAGAGTTCACCCTGCGTCTTCATTTCCCGTTTTGTAATTTTGCACCCTTTTAGAACATTATTAGCGACC
>JAIPHI010000014.1 GCA_021735285.1 Fidelibacterota bacterium
TTGTTATTAATGGTTATGAAATTGGAGGTGGCAGTATTCGTAATCATAAATTGCAGGATCAGATCAAAATGTTTAATACTTTAGGTATTAGCAAAAAAGAGTATGAGAAAAAATTCGGCTTTCTATTAAAAGCATTATCATTGGGGGCACCACCTCATGGTGGAATAGCTTTAGGTTTTGATAGGCTGGTAATGATTTTAGCAGGAGTAGATAACATTCGGGATGTAATTGCTTTTCCAAAAACCACCAGTGCTTCTTCTTTGATGACCGGTTGTCCTGACGATATAGACCGCAGACAACTAAAAGAGCTGGGCTTAGAGATCGATCCTGAAAAATAAGTCTGTAGATTTACAATTTTTAGGAGGAGGGAAGATGGAAAAATTGGCTTATGCTTTATTAATTATTATTACAATAAGCTGGGTTGTCGCAATTCTTGTGGGCATAATATCTGCTTTTCCGGCGGGATTGATTGGTCTGTTGGGGATTATTGCGTTTGGTTTGTTATTTATTAAAGTTCTCAAAGAGAGACTTGAGAATGAAGAGGATAATTATTACTCTAAGAATGTTGATAAATAATTTATGAGGGAATCATGAAACTAACTACACAAGATCAATTTGTAGATTATGAAATCACGGAAACCCTGGATATTGTACGAGGAAATACTATTAGAGCACGGCATATTGGCAAAGATATTATGGCTGGTTTACGTAATCTTGTAGGAGGGGAGGTTAAGGAATATACAAAAATGCTGGCTGAAGCCCGGGAACAGGCCATTGATAGAATGACTGCGGAAGCGGAGAAGCTGGGAGCTGATGGCATTGTATGTTTACGATTTGTTACGTCACCTGTAATGCAGAGTGCAGCCGAGCTATTGGCTTATGGTACCGCCGTAAAATTGACGAAAAAATAAAGTTATATTATTTAAATAGCCGCTTTTAAAAAACACAAAAAAACAAGTCCGACAACTGCCGGGGAATGTGCTATCCTCAAGTAAATCCGGGGTTTGAGTTGCTTGTGCCGCAGGAATTTTTACTATTCCCAATTGAAGGTGTGGAGATTTGTCTTTCTACTTCCTTACTGTCACATTTTGGACACTTAGGGTTATTATCGTTTAATTTTGAGAATGCGATTAATTCTTCAAATTTTTCGCCACAGCGCGAGCATTTATATTCATAGATTGGCATAAAATATTTCACTATTTTTAGAGAGAATTAAGAAACTAGATTTCATCTTCTTTATTAATATTGAGCTTACTGAGCAGTTCCTTAGCAGCTTCCGGATTAAATGTAGCAAAAAGACCAAATACAATAACTAACAATCCGATTAATGTAATCAGCCATTCTGGTAATCCCTTTAAGACAAGTAACAGCAAGCCAACAATAATTGAAATTATCCCGTAATTTCTCATTTCAGCTCCACTTTAAATATTAAAATAACATTAATTGGTACTACTAATTAAAAATTTAGAATATTAAATTAACATAGTCAAACAACAATTTAAGATAATGAGGATGACGAGATGATCACAAAAAAAGTAAAATTCGTTCCCTTAATTATGATATTAGTATTATCAATTGCATTAGCCCAAAAATCACCCAGCTATCCTCAACCTCCCAAACTGATTACAGTGCCTACTGCTGGCATACTGCCTGGCAGTTCCTATATAGTGGCCCTCAATCTATATCATAGTGGGGGCGTCACTTCAGGTATTCAAGTGGGCTTGACTAACAGGTTAATGTTAGGTGTTTCATATAGCGCTTCGCATGTAATTGGCAACAGGAAAATTGAATGGGGAACCAGACCAGAAGCCATGATAAAATATAGGTTGTTTGAGGAAACTAATTCAATGCCAGCTTTCTTAATTGGATTCAATTCGAAAGGCAGAGGCGCATATATAGACGATTTGGATAGGTATGAAATGAAGGCTAAAGGCCTATTTCTAACAGTGAGCAGGAATTTTAATTTGCTTGGTAATTTTGGAATTCATGGCGGTATAAATTATAATCCGATTGAAAATAAATATGATGATGATCCCTCCTTTTATCTTGGCTTTGATAAAGCTATCAACCCTGAAATCACTATTATGGCGGAGTATGATGCTGCCCTTAACGATAATGCAAGTAACGAAATTACTTTGGATAACGGCTATCTCAATGCAGGTATTCGCTGGTTAATGTTTGAACATTTTCAT
The DNA here is from genome assembly GCA_021735285.1 of Fidelibacterota bacterium. Taxonomy (GTDB): domain Bacteria; phylum Fidelibacterota; class UBA2242; order UBA2242; family JAFGTP01; genus JAIPHI01. The sequence continues at coordinate 2,193 of JAIPHI010000014.1, forward strand.
TTTGAAATAGATTTCCGCGATATATTAATGCATCATAATGATATTACTGTAGAGAGAGAAATCACTCTGCACTATGTGGATTTTTTCTGATAAAGTTGAAGAATAATCAACTATATTCTACTGACATTTCTTCTATTTTTTTAACTATCTCCTCTACAGTTTCCTTTAACTCGTCACCCATTTTTTTGTATTCTTTGGGATATTCATCCTGTAAAAAATACATTAAGGCATAATAAACCGGTTTATATCTATCTTTTAAATCAAATGGATTATTATTAAAAATCTTTAATGCCGAGTAGTATTGGTTTTTTGCTATTAGTAACATAAGAAAGTTTCTTATATCGCTACTAAACCTTTCGAATGACTTTTTATTATTTAGGAAATGGTTTGAGATTTCAAGAGCTTTATCAATCATGTCATTCCAGAGTAGGATCATGGCGTAGGTATGTACAATATAACTTGAATTCTTCTTCCTATAGACTTCGTTTGCATATTTTAATGCCTTTTCCTTATTTATATTCTTTTTAAATAACATCCATGCGAGATTATTCATTGCATCTATATCACCATTCTTATATGCTTTAAGGTAATATTTTTCAGCTTTTTCGTAGTTTTTAAGATTGTCTGCATAAAGATTAGCAATGTTTAATAATGCTTTATCTATTCCTTTATTTATGGCTTTCAGATAATATTTTTCAGCTTTTTCGTAATCTTTAAGATTGTCTGCATAAAGATAAGCCAAGTTAAATAATGCTTTATCTATTCCTTTATCTATTCCTTTACGATAGTATTTTTCAGCTTTTTCGTAGTTTTTAAGATTATCTGCATAAAGATTAGCAACGTTTAATAATGCTTCATCCATTTCTTTATCTATGGCTTTAAGGTAATATTTTTCAGCTTTTTTGTAATCTTTAAGATTAATTGCATAAAGATTAGCCAGGTTTAATAGTGCTCTATCTATCCCCTTGTCTATAGCTTTCAGATAGTATTTTTCAGCTTTTTCGTAGTCTTTGAAACTATATTGATATAATCCCCCTAATCCATAAAATGCTCCATTTATTCCTTTATCGATAGCTTTCAGATAATATTTTTCAGCTTTTTTATAATCTTCTATATCTAATGCATAAAGAACAGCTAAGTCAAATAAAGTTTTTTCATTACCTTTGTAGATATCTTTCAGATAATATTTTTCAGCTTTTTTATAATCTTCGAGACTATATTGATATAGTCTTGCGAGTCCATACAATGCTTCATTCATTTCTTTGTCTATAGCTTTCAGATAATATTTTTCTGCCTTCTGGTAATCTGTAAGTTGGTTTGCATAAAGATAAGCTAAATTCAGTAATGCTTCATCATTACCTTTATCAGCTTTTGCCTTTAAAGCTTGTTCTTCAAAATCAGAGTTTGTTGGACTTAATTCTTTTACTAAAGATGAACCTTGCTGTTGCAGGTATAATTTTGTGTTTTCTATTAAGTCATACTGAATACTAATATCATCTATTGTTTGTCGCAAGGCTTCACTCATATGGAAGGCATATTTTTCGTATAATTCACCTTTTTCCAATGCGTCTAAATGCAGTTCCGCTCTTTTCAATAATTCTTCTTCATCACACCATATTTGGAGAAATTCTGTCAAAAATTTTATTTTTTGTTCTTCTTTTTTACCTCCATGTCGCATTAGATACCAGATGTTGAAAAATCTTTCCGCAATTCTATAGAGATGGTTTTTTGTATCAGTTTCCTGCTTTTCAATAATATGATTTTTTGTTAGTGATCTTAATTGAGCTGAGACTGCTTTGCTTGAGATTTTTGTTTTTTTAGAAATTTCCCTTGTACTTACTGCATCCCAGCTCAAGGCAATAAAATCTACTATTTCTTGTTGTTGAGTTGGCAGTCTATCCATTCTGTCTTTATATAAGGGAGTGACATCATCTAGAATTTTTTCAAGATCCTGGAAAGCATTTCCATTTATATTATCGGCAAAAATTTCATATAAAATGACAATTGTTCTAATTACACCATTCGTAAGTCTGCGGAGCGCTTCTATCCTCCCTGGTTGATTATTAACAATTTTTTCAATTCTATTGTTGTTATAGTAGTTCCCCAGACTTAATAATAATTTTTTAATATCATCAGAAGATAGTCCTTTCAGACGGGGCATTTTAAAAAATTCGTAAAAAGGTTTGTCATACTCGTAGTGAAATTCCAAGGTAACAGATGAAGCGCCTATTATTCTTAATTCCGGCGACTGAATTAAAACCTCTCGTAACCTATGATGCTCTTTTTTATTGAACTTGTTGAATAACTCATCAATATTATCTATGAATAAGATCAATTTCTTATCATTTTGGTTTAGAGATGTCTTAATAAGATTAAAGCAATTAGTTTCATAGTCATCATTAAATTCTAGATTCTCCATTTGACCATATAGGTGTTCAAAACCTTTGTATTTTTTTAAGTACCCTGCGATATATTCCCACAGCTTGTATAATTTAGTTATTCCATATTGCTCCTCACTAAATATAACTGGTATTAACCAATCATTTAGATCCGGATCATTTTCTATTTCATAAGCAAGCCTCAATAAAAGAGTCGTCTTCCCCTGGCCTCTTACCCCCTGGACAATATAATGCTGCTCCGGATGTTTCATATTTGAAGATTTAATATCATCAAATATGTTTTGAAAAATATCTAATCTAACTACAAAATTTTCAATTAGTTCTTTTTTAGATTGATTATGAGGATTGTAGATTTTTGGTAAATTAATTTGCGACATATTTCCACCACCATCTTCTTAAAATTGGAGAATTAAAGCGATATATTTTTTGTTTATCGTTATTGTTTATATAACCGTCATAAACCAATGAATTTAATATGTTTTTATATTGGTCTTTAATATCGTATTTTACAGCGATATTTCGGATTTTATTTATTTGAATTGTTCCATCTTCTGAAATTGTATTTAATAGCTCTTTACAAAAATTATATTCATCGGTTTTAAATAAAGTTTTTAACCTTGAATGCCAATTATCAAAATAATGCTGTTGCCCTATAATTCTATCAAATACATTTTCGATATAATCTTCATCTATGTCTAAAGATCCGTCCAATCTATAATCATCTTTAATGACTTGAATTACAAGTTGAATATAGAAAGGAATTAACCATTCAATACTATCTAGTATATACTCAATAGGGTTATCGTTAATAGTAAAATTATATTTTTCTAAAAGTTTGTTTATAAATTTTACTGCTTGATTATATGAAAGAGGTTGAAGTTTGATAGGTTGTAAATCATTTATTGTTTTAGTTGCATTTATTCTTCGGACAATATTTCCTAATCCTATTGATCCCGAATAAATAAAACGTATGTTATTGTCTATCAAATGTTCCTGCCTCATACTTCTTTTTGTTTGTAAAAAATGAATTGCCTCTTTTTCACCTTCATCATTTTTAATATTTTCAACCGTCTGTGAAAATTCATCTAATAAAATAATTAAGTTTTGATCATTTGTGTCGATTTTATCGATAATATTTAGAAATTCATTAAAATAACTAAACTCTTTGCTTCTATCAAACTCCACTCCATCTGGACCTATTTTTTTGATTCCTGGTGATAGTTCTTTTATCTTAGAAGTTAATTTATCTTTTGTATTAATAAAATTCGATGTTAGTACCTTAGATAGTAATTTTTTGTAAAATTCATTTTCATTATTGACAGATTCGGTATCAAGGTAGATTAGGTTATATGGTTCTTTTGGATTATCTCTTAGATGGTACATTATTGATGTTTTGCCAACTCTTCTAGGCGCTATTAACATTATGTTACTTTTTGATTGTATTGACTCCCACATTTTATTAATAATATTATCTCTTATAAAAAAATCACTCCCTCTTGCTGGTGGGCCGGTTATTATTTTCATTTTATACTCCTTTTGACAAAAAACTTATTGTTAATCTAATTAACAATATAATTATTGTTAAAGTCAAAGTCAAGTATTTTGACAATTTTTTTATTGTTATCTGTTATTTAAAGCTTATATTAGTGCCCAAAGTCTTTATTATTTAATTTTTTTTGTAATTAAATAATTGTGTCGATCCATTAAATACTACCAGAGATCATTGTTTGTTTTATTTGAGATTATAGGAATTATAGTAAAGTATCAGAATTTTCAAATAAAGTATTTTGCCTCAATATATTAAAGCTTTTTAAATTTCAATCCTTTTCAACTTTCATATGTCTTTGCAACTTCGCAAAATCGACTGCACCAAAGACTCCGTAGCCACCCTCGATTCCATATGAGCTGGCCGAGATGGTTTCTCCTAACATAAATGATACAAAGTCATATATTCGGTCTGTACAAAAATAGTTATAATAATTTTCATCCATACTGCGAATTATCAGTTTCATTTGAGTGGCTTCTTGTTTTTCGATAGCACTTAGGTCTTCCCAGACTTGATGGTAATAGCTTCGTATTTCCGGAATAAATTTGTAGAGGCTATCTCCTGTAATGATATCATCCTCTATATTATTTGAAAATCCACCTGGATCAATAAATATATCGCCTTTATAATTTTGTAGAGGGTGCCATTTTAAAGTATAGGTTCTGAAGTAAGTCAGTGTGTCCTCAAAAGTACCTCTATTTGTAATTTTAATATCAGGTGGGGTTACCACGGTTCCAGTAGCTTTGCCAAATTTTTCTGTTTTTACATTAAGATAATACCGGTTCTGGGGTTTTGGTTGGAATTTGCCGGTAGTATCGGTGAAAACAATTACTTCATCTCCTGGCAATTCATAATTTTCTCGAAAGAGTGTATCTACCTGGTGTTTCCAGATATAATATTGATTTTTTATTACAGTGGGTTTGAGTGTAAAATCCTGGCTTCCGTTTGAAATGGTCACTTCGGCATTGGGAATTAAAAAATTTGAATAAACGATATTAACAATGTGAGTATCAACTGTGAAATTGCTACTATCAGTTATTACAGTATCAGCCTCAGGATAATATTCACGATGGTACTGAGTATCAATCACTGTGTGTTGTCTATCGACTAAGTTTTCTTTTTCCTGTAGATTGAGAGTATGGGAAACATAGACAAAAGAAGGCAGGTCTTTATTCAGAGAAAGAACACCGATTATATTGAGTTGCGGCTGGTTGTTAGTCTCGAGCGGTTCCCAGCCCCAATTACCACAATTGATTAGTAAAAAAATTAAGATCATAAAAGCTATTATTTGCTTTTTCCTCATAGCGATTTTATCCACCTTAAAATTCCAATTTGATTCCAAAGGTTGGTGTTATAGGGAACATAGGAATACCAAATCTTTTAACCCCTCTCCGACCTTCATTATGAAAATCGTCATAGATATATTGTAAAATGTTTAAATGATTGGTCACATTTATAATCTGAAAATACCATTCACGATAGCCCCATTGTTTTTCTTTTCGATTTCTTAGGCTTAAGTCTAGGCGGAAATAATTGGGATAACGAGCACTATTTTTTTTACCGGTAATATAGTTTGAACCATAGGTCCAGTTTCTCCTTTCTTGAATAATTTCAATTTTTCCCAGCACTGGTGTATAAGGGTTGCCACTTGCATATGATAAAGTGGTACCGAAACTGAAGCTTTCAGATAGAATATAATTGGCAACTAAATTCAGGGTATGAGTTCTATCATATTTGGGATAATACCAGTCAGTTTCTTCAGTTTTCCATTTAGTTTGAGCATAGGTGTAGCCTAGCCAACCCTGAAATTTACCTCTGGATTTTTTTAAAAGAAATTCCAAGCCATAGGCGTAGGCCTCAGTATTGTAAAAATCATTAATAGATTCTATTCTTATAAAACTAAAATCATCGCCTTCCTCGCTTATGATTTCTCCTGGTTTTAAAGTCAGTAGATGATCGAAGTCTTTATAATAGCCTTCCATCCTGAAAAGCAGATTATTGTTAGTTAAATATTCTACTCCCAAAATATTGTGATATGAGCTGGCCGGCTTATAATCTTTTTGAATTGGCAGCCATATATCAATAAATCGCATGTTTTCATCGGGCGGATTAGCTGTTGTTAGATATTGCACATATTTTCCGAAAGAGAGTTTAAAAGCCATTCTATCGGTAGCTAGATATTTAAAATTAAGGCGGGGCTCTATATTTATACCCTTATGGAGGCTGTGCCTGGTAAATCTTAAGCCCGGTTGCGCCAGAAACAAGGGCGAAATTTGCCATTTGTCCTGGATGTAAAAATCCGATCTGGTTGGTGCATGCTTTATCCATAACAATGTATCACTTTCAAGCATGAAATTTTCATCGTTTCTTTGGCTTTTTTTAAAAGTTAGCCCCAGATTGAAAGCTAGCCATTTATGCTCAAGACCTGTTTTGATTGTATGCTTATTTAAAATCCAGGTGATATTAGTTTTAAGCGTATTGTCTTTGATAATATCAAAAACATCACCATAATTTTCATTTTGATTATAAAGTGTATCATTTTTAGCATATTCCCATTTTTTTATTTTATTGTTGTAATCAATAGCAAATCGAAATCGGCTTTGAGCCCAAAAACTATTGATAATCAGATTAGGATTGGCTATCCAGCGCCAGGCAAGAGAATTCATTTTATTTCCCCAGCGCCAGTCAAAAAGATAGGAAATATCTGAACGACTTTCATCATCCTGCTCGTTACTCTCATTTTCTAAAGAGAGAATATCGTCACCATAGAAAGCACTAAAAGTCAATCTATGATTACCACCGATATCCATATTTATTTTACCTTCCATATCATAAAAATAATAAGGAAAGCCAATATATTCAGACTCATCATAGGAATCAGGATGTTTGTTTTTCTGATTTTGTTTTACGAAATAAAGGACACTATTAGCAAGGGCATCAAAATAGGTTCTCCTGCCGGCTAGCATCCATGAACCTTTGATTTTTTTATTTTTTGGCAAAGGTCCTTCAAGGAATAATTTACTTGACAATAAAGAGATATTAGCTGTTCCGGCCACCTCTTCCGTATTACCTTCTTTATTGATAATATTTAAGATGGAGCCTATACGGCCTCCATATTCGGCTGGAAAACCGCCCGCTGAAAATTTTGTCTCTTTGATAGCGTCTGTATTAAATGTGGAAAATACTCCTCCCAGGTGATAGGGGTTGTAAACCGGAATCCCATCGAACATTATCAAGTTTTGATCCGGAGTACCGCCCCGCACATAAAGAGCGCTTGAAAAATCATTCAAAGATTGTACTCCTGGTAACATTTTCAAAGTGCGAAAAACATCGGGCTCAATAAAACCGGGAGATAAATTAATATCCCTCATTTTGATTCCAATCGTACTAATATTCATGTCCTCTTTGAATCTTTCCTGAGCAGCAGTTACTGTTATTTGCTCTCCTTTTATATCCTGACTTGTAAGATGGAAGTCCTGGCGAAATTGAGTGTTCTCTTCAAGATCAATCTCTAATTCAGCTTTTTTATATCCTATCATTGACACAACAAGAGTATAATTCCCTTGGGGAACGTCTAGCAATAAATAATATCCGTTTATATTTGAGACAGCACCGATTGACGTACCTATTAAAAATACATTAGCATAGGAAATAGGTTCACCTGTGGCTTCCTCTCTGATAAAACCACTAATTGAGGCACAAAAAATTTGTCGTCCTATGACAAATACTGTAAATAGAATAAAGAGGGGCTTCATATACCCTGAGTTCTTCAATTATTACCTTTTGAATTGTGCTGTTAATAAATATTTACTTAAAACAATAAAATATAATTACAAAATATATAACTATAGAGTAGAAGATATGTTCCCGGCAATGATATTTTAATTAGATAGGATTGGGGCGAATAAACATAGAAAGGGACAATTTTCACATTGCCCCTTTGAATGAAACTAGATTTGATTATGGATAATATTATTCCAGATCATGGAGGATCAATCCACTGCGTAATTTAGGCTCAAACCAGGTTGATTTGGGCGGCATCAACTTTTCTGCATCTGCAATACTCATTAACTCTTCTACAGATGTCGGGTAGAGAGCAAAAGCAACTTTCATTTCTCCTGAATCAACCCGTTTCTCAAGTTCTTTTAATCCCCGGATTCCTCCCACAAAATCAATTCTTGTATCTTTTCTAGGATTCCCTATATCAAGAACCGGTGTTAGCAGGTTGTTTTGCAAGATTGATACATCCAGCCCTTCTACAGGATCAGATTCATTATATGTATCATCTTTGGCAGTCAGTTGATACCATTGTCCTTTCAGATACATGCCAAAAGTATGTTTTTTATCTGGCTTGGCCTCTTTACTGTTTTTGACCGCTTCTATAGTGAAATTTTCTTTGACCTTTTCAAAAAACTTATCTTGTGATAAACTATTTAGGTCTTTAACAACACGGTTGTAATCCAGAATTTGAAGTTGATTATGAGGGAATAAAACTGCCAGAAACCAGTTGTATTCTTCATCACCAGTGTGATCAGGATTCTCTTCTTTTCGCATTTGTCCCACCATAGCAGCTGATTTGGAACGGTGATGCCCATCGGCAACATATGTATGGGGAATCTGTTCGAAATTCTTTATCAAAGAATTTATATTTTCTGTATCCTTGATTATCCAAAGGGTGTGCTGCACTCCATCTTCTGCAGTAAAATCATAAACTGGCTCTTTGCGGGCAGCCTCTTTAATAATTTTGTCTATTTTTGGCTGAGAACGATAGGTCAAAAAAACGGGACCTGTGTTGGCATTTGTAGTTTTTACATGATTAATCCGATCCTTCTCTTTTTTCTCACGCGTAAGTTCATGAATCTTTATCTTTCCATCCAGATAATCCTGAACACTAGCATCAACCACTAAACCATATTGTTCGTGGCCATCCATAATTTGGCGATAGAGATAGAGAGTTTCACTATCTTCCTGAATTAGCCAGCCCTTCTTTTTCATTTTTTCAAGATTTTCGGCCGCCTTTTGATAAACCTGTTCATCATAAGGATCAATATCCTCAGGTAAGTCAATTTCCGATTTGATTACATGCAAAAAGGAATAGGGATTTCCTTGGGCCTCTTGCCTGGCCTCTTTTGAATTTAAAACATCATAGGGTTTTGATGCTATTTCCTGGCATAATTCTTCTTTGGGTCGAAATGCTTTAAGACCTTTGATTTTAACCATTGTTTCACCTGTGTTTATATTCTCTCAATTTTCCAGAGCTTCAATTAAATTTTCAGCGATCATGATCCCGACGCGATCCTGAGCATCCTGTGTAGCAGCACCGATATGAGGTGTTACTGACGTTTTTTCATGTTTAATTAAGTCCATATTTTCTGGCGGTTCTTTAACAAAAACATCCAGACCAGCACCTGCTATAGCATCATTATTAAGGGCTTCCAATAATGCCTTCTCATCAACCAACATACCCCGAGCACCATTAATTAAATAAGCATCATTTTTCATCTTTTTTAATTCTTTTTCTCCAATAAAGGTCTCATCCAGTGCAGGTAGATGGAGAACAACAAAATCGGCTTCTTGTAAGACTTCTTCTTTGTTTTTGAATGTTACATCCAGGTCTGTATCAATCTCTGCTATATCATAAGCAATTACTTGCATACCCAGCCCTAGAGTCAACTTAGCTGTTATCCTTCCGATTCTTCCAAAACCCATAATTCCCACAGTTTTTCCCACTAATTCGATGCCTTTGAACTTCTTTTTGTTCCACTCACCTTTCTGCATTGTTATTTTTGACTGTGGAATATAACGGGCAAGAGCAAACATATGGGCAATGGCTAATTCAGCAGCTGAAGATGAATTAGCTCCAGGTGCGTTGATGACTTTGATTCCTAGTGATTCAGCATATTTATGGTCAATATTGTCAATTCCAGTTCCTGCCCTAGCAATTACCTTCAAACCTGACGCTGCATCGATAACTTCTTTGGTAACTTTTGTTGCCGAGCGCACAATTATAGCATTATATTCAGGTATTTTATCTACTAGTTCATCTTTTTTATAGTGATGCCGGGTCAGATCATAACCTTTTTCTTGCAATAAATTGGCCCCTTTATCACTTATCGGGTCATTAATTAAAACTTTCATTGCACCTCCCTTTTTACTATTTTATATATTTAAAATCAATATTTGTAAACAACCAATAATCTACACTGCCGGTATAAATTATTCATTTTTATAATTTTTCAATTTCTTGCGAAAGTGTATCTAAATATTCTACCAGTTCTTTAACTGTTCTATCCGCCATATGAGCAATTCTAAATGTATCGGTTTTTAACTTTCCATAACCAGGAGCCATTACATAACCTCTGTCTGCCATTTGTTTTTTGAGATCAAGAACTGAGATGTTACGATTATTTTTAACAGCAGTTACAGTGGCTGAACGATAACCCTCTTTGGCGAAAAATTCAAAGCCATTCTCCATAACCCATTTATGGGTTAAGTCTCGTAATTCTTTGTGACGAGCAAAACGGTTCTCCAGTCCTTCTTCATTCAGGATGTAATCCAGTTGTTTATCTAAAGCAAACATGTGAGGCAGAGATGGTGTTGAAACGTATTGGTAGGGTTTTTTATCAATATATTTCTTTATCAATAAAATATCGAAATATCTGCCCCTGAATTCCACTTCTTCGGCATGTTTAAAAGCGCGCTCACTGACAGCGGCTATGGAAAAACCAGGAGGTAAACCTAATGCTTTTTGAGTGGAAGTCAGATAAAAATCAATACCCCAATTATCAACTTCTGCTTTAATACCGGCGGCAGCAGATACAGCATCTACGAGCCAATAGACATCCGGATATTTTTGTTTTACTGCTGAAATTTTATTGAGAGGGTTGGTAACGCCTGTGGAAGTTTCATTATGCTGAATAGTAAAAGCATCATATTTACCACTTGATAGATGCTCATCAACAAGTTCCGGAGTGATAGGGTCACCCCAATCCACTTCAATTAGATCATAGGGGATATTATTCCGTTTTGCAATATCCGCCCATTTATTTCCAAAAGCACCTACAGAAAAAACTGCAACTCGTTTTGTTGTTAACGACCTCATTCCTGCTTCCATGAGGCCCAATCCGGAGGATGTAGAAAGTAAGATTTGGTTCTGAGTGAAAAAGACTTTTTGTAACTTTTCTGAGATTCTTTTTTGTAATTCTGATGCATCTTGTGATCTATGGCCGATCATGGGAGTGTTCATAGCCTCCAGCACTTCAGGTCTTACATCAACCGGTCCCGGTATAAATAATTTTTTTTGCTCCATAATAGCCTCCTTTTTAACGATATTTTTTTCAGTATTATGCACTATTCTAACATATTTATTACGACAAAAACAATACCAAAGAATAAAAATTTAATATAAACAAGCAGTAAAATTAATGATTTTTGAAAATGTATGGTACTTACATCTATTCTCATCTCTTAGATCCGTATACCTCTTCAGAGTATTCCCAAAATTGCAGAAGAATAGATTCTGATGCTAATTTCTAAGATTCTTATCATTATTAAATATTGAAAAAATTAATAATATAAAGGGATCAATATAATATCGTTTTTATCAATTTTTAGATATTTATTTTTTATATTAAAGAAACCTATAATGGGTTCCATAAGATACCTTATGATTAATTTAAAATTAAATGTAATGTAAAATCTACTTTTTAATGCCGGGGTTATATTTTTCAGTATATTAAACAATTGTAGCTCATATCCGCTGTAGAATATTTTTTAACCGTTTCGCTCCAAAATTTTCAAGACGCATTAAATTATCAGGCCGGTAAATAAAATATAAGTGATAATTATAAAAAGTATTTATACTTAAAGGTAGTTCAACAATATTGATATATAATGAAGTATTTTAACATTGATAATAATCATGAAATACTTTCCATGATCATAATGAATCTTATAGAGTCCTATTATTTTGGAGATATTCCCAATTGTCAAACTTTTATTTTAAAATCAAGAGCTTATCCGTCTTCTGCTTTTTCTGTGTAGAAACGTTGTAGATATAAACTCCTGAACTTAGATTCCCAACCTGCCAATTAATCACATGTTCTCCCCACTTTAATCCCTTCTTATTAATAGAGTCAACTAGCCTTCCTTGGATATCATATATCTTAATTTTTACATCTGATATTTGGGGTAAATAGAATCGAAAATTTGTATAAGAATTAAAAGGATTGGGAAAATTTGAATATAAAATAAATTTATCTGGTTTTTCTGGTTCACTGAAGATTTGTTTTAGTTGATGCCCTGAAATTCTAACGTCGTCGATAAAGATTCCATCGGTAGAATCGCTATTATCGCTCTGCATTTTAAAACGAATGCTCGTCTTGTCTCCCGGGTCTAAATGGCCACTGAGATCATAGGAATACTCATACCAATCATTCCATGTTGGGAGCGTGGCAAGAGCACCGCCACTACCGATAAAATCAAGAGTCCTCCAGTTGCTATCTACTTTAATCTGAACATACAAGCCGTCGGTTCCATAATTAGGAAATCTATACCAGGCTTTGAATTTTAATATTGGACTTTGATCGACAACTATTGTTTGTGATTTTAAATAGTTGCTATCAAGACTAGAAGGATATCCGAACTTATCAGCATAGCCTGGATGCCAGGAGTATTTTCCCGAAGCAGACTTTTCTTCAGATAAATGCCAGATATTTTTAGGGCCCTCAATAAGCCACTTATTGGTGCCTGCTTCCATATTATCAGAAAAACCAAAATTTCCTAGTTCTAATTTGATTGTATCTTTTTGAAAATTATTCCACGGCATTGAATAATTAACTGTCAAACTCGGGAAATAGGGCAATTTTACATCTTGAGCGAGATTAAATAAAAAACTGGTTGTATCAGAATCACCAGCTCGGAGTCCAGAAATAGGATTTATAGTGTCTTTGATATTCAGATTGTTAGGATAATTATTAATAATAACTGTTCCATTATATTCCCGGCTGCCTGTATTTTTGGTGATGAGATTTAATTTGTTATAGTAATCTTTTTCCAATTCAGAAATATAGTAGTCAGTATATTTGGGTTGAGCTGCTTTTGCCCTGATGGTGAGTTTCTCACTTCCCTTTTCAAACTGAGATATTTGCCAATAATGGTTTAAGATTATCGATTCACCATCATTAAATTTTCTATCTAGCTGAAGAGCAATGGAATCTTCTACTAATCTTGATTCATCTGCTGTAAAATTGGCGATTCTGTAAGTAGAATCAAGCATAGTAAGACCTACAGTCGGGCTGGTAATTTTCCCTTTAATAAGAGAGATATCCCTGTTACCAGGATTATTTAGATAAAAGTCAATATTCACTGGTTGGTTTAAATTTTCTTTTCTATAGAAGGCTTTATTTACCAGGGAATCAATATAAATATAATTTTGATCCATAGAAATTGGTATTTTTTCTTGAAATGGCTGAAAATTGGGCTTGGTTATAGTTAATAGGACAGTATCCATATTATTAATATTTGCATCGAATCTTATTTGACCAGAACTGGTAGTATAACCACTTTTATAAATTCCATTGTTTTGCATTAAGCAAACTAAAGCATCCTCGATCATTCCGTTCCTGCCTTCAACTGTGATCTTTATTGAATTCTGACCAACTGATAATTCCTCAGGATGGTGAATGCTAAAATCTGACGGCAAATCTGTCCAAACGGGCATTTCCGGATCGCCCAGAAGATTTAATTCATATTGACACCAGCGATACACATTTTCCTGCTGTGATAAAGGGATATATCTGGTTTTGGTTGCGGCCAGTGCGGCTCCGAGTCTGACAATATTATTATCTAAAAGATTATCAAAAAAGATTCTGTCAAAGCGATCAGAATAGCCAAAGAGAGGATTGCCAGGACTGCCCCATCCATAACGGGAATTACCAATAAAAGCCACTCCACCACCATCCGGGTTTGTGAGAAAATGTTCAGCTATACAATCATGATCGAAAGCTGCTGGCCAACAGCCAATAGAATATAAGAGCGGATATACATTGTTTTGTAAACTATCCATATCTTCTATTAAAAGATATTCATGTGATCCAACTCCCATACTCGAGTACCAGGCATGTCCATTATGATTAATAATGTTTATGCCTGAATTGATCTGTGAAATTACATTACTAACTTTACCCTTTCCTCGGCTCTCATACAATTTGTTAATAGGATCAAATCTCTCGGGGACAAATACAGAATCAATAAAATCTTTGCCTATCGCTGCGTCTGTGTAAGGTTCTTGCCAGAGCACCATGGCAAGGAAAAGCATATTTAATATGTTGTCTTGATTCGGACTTTTCTCATATTCTATTATTTTTTTTATAATTGCATTGGCTTCATTCTGGTTCTCAACCGGGAGTCGCCCAACAAAAATATCAGGGTACATATCAATACTATCTGCAACCTCACCATATATACCATCACCATCTCGATCCCAATTGCCATCCAGGTCTGAAAAATAGAGGTCGCAGGGAATATCATTCTCACCAGCTACGGAGTTGGCTTCACAATCGAAAGCCCAGGTATAGCGGGCAGGAATTATCTCTGTATCACCTCCTAATAATACCCATTGCGTATTCCAATTATTTTTGGCAAAAATAATGAAATCGCGGATTTTGGCCTGTAAATCTTCCCCGTTATAATTTGTTTCTATATATTCAGTATTGATAATTTTAGCATTTAGGCCCTTTTGAGTTTTCCATTCGCTGAGTTTCTTAAAGGAGTTATGCAGGGTGTTTGAAGTAATGATTACATAAGGATGATTTGTTGTATCAATAATGTGATGAGATTTTAAAGCGTTAAATTCCCCAAAATGTATCTCAGGGAAGTTTTTTGTGAAACTTAGATTTGATTTTTGCGACCTGGAGGCTTTTTCCATTCTACCAGAGGAGAGCGTGTCACGGATTGTAATGTCGAGATCAGTTATAAGTACGACTTTTTTTTGTTTTGGATAATATATCAAGGGAAAGATTTGCAGAGTTGCAATTTTTTCTCCGGCAAGATAACCGACTGCTCTCTTCTTTATAATTTGAGCAGGATATGGTTTTGAAGAATTATAAATTGAAGATCTAGCCAATTTGACAGCAGCCGGTTTTTGAGAAAGTATATATTGCTTGCTACCCGGGAGAATGTTAAAATTTCCCGGCAGTGTATCTTTGTTGATAGTATTGATCTCTATCTCTGTTAGTTGACGATTTGAGGGAATCCGAAATTGATATAGATAAAAAGGCAGCGCAGGGTGACCTGGCTGCTGCATAAGATCATAATTTGCTAATCTTACTATATCATAGTTGTTAAATTTACGGAATTTTAATTGATTCTGCTCAAAAGTGAAACTAATTGACTGAGAAGCAACCATAGCAATTGGTAATAAAAAAAAGAAAAATAGTGATATTTTTTTAGAAATTGATATCAAATTTACAATCCCCTTCTGACCTGTATTTTATAAAAAATCGTGTAAAAAGTCATATGATATTTATTGTATTGTTGGGATACCATAATGTTTCTACTCTAATTAAATTAATAAGGGATTTATATTACAAGAGAAACATTTATTATTAACGATAAATTAATTTTTTATGTTTGAGGAACTTAGATATTTTTAGTACTTTCCCTAGTAATAGTTGGAAAAATTATAAAGAATTATAGGAGAGAATATGGGTAAAAAAAAGATTGCTGTGATGACTAGTGGAGGTGATGCTCCAGGTATGAATGCATGCATTAGAGCCGTGGTCAGAACCACACTCCATGAAGGTCATTCTATTTTTGGAATATATGGAGGTTACACTGGCTTAATTAATGGTGAATTGATGCCCTTAAACAGACATTCTGTAAGCAATATTATACAGAAAGGTGGTACTTTTCTAAAAACTTCCCGGTGCGAAACATTTAGACATAAATCTGGCAGAAGAAGAGCAGCTGACAAAATTAATGAATGGGCTATTGAAGGCTTAATTGTGATTGGCGGTGATGGTAGCTTCCGTGGAGCCCACGCTCTTTTTAAAGAACATAATATTCCAGTAATTGGTGTACCTGCAACAATAGATAATGACATTTTCGGAACAGACTTAACAATTGGTTATGATACAGCCGTTACTACAGCGCTCCATTCTATTGATAAAATCAGAGATACCGCTGCTTCCCATAATCGCTTATTTATTGTGGAGGTAATGGGTAGAAATGCTGGATTTATTGCTCTGGAAGTTGGCATCTGTGGAGGGGCTGAAGAAATTTTAGTTCCCGAAACTAAAAGCGATCTCAAAAAATTGGGTGATGAAATTAAAACCTGGTCAAAAGCAGGAAAAAAAAGCAGTTTGATTGTAGTTGCTGAGGGTGATGATTTGGGCAATGCCAATACAATTGCGGATAAAGTAAAAGAGGCCTACAACATTGAAAGTCATGTTTGTGTTTTGGGGCATACTCAGCGTGGAGGAAGTCCCACTGCAACTGATCGTGTCTTAGCCAGTCGGCTTGGATTTCATGCAGTGCATGAATTCTTGAAAGGTAAAGAAGATATCATGGTTGGCTGGAAAAGTAATCAACTGAATACTATCCCTTTGCCTCAAGCCTGGGAAAAGAAAAAACCACTTGATAAAGATTTAATGAATCTTTATTCGGTATTAAGCAGCTAGTTCATTTCTTATTTTTTGTAAAAAAAATTTAATGTGGATTGACTTATTGCTTTAAATACTATTATTATCTTTTCCTATAATTTGTCATTATAAAAATGGGTATTTGTATCTATTTAAATTAAAGTCTATCTAAAATATGAGATGATCAAACAATCTTAAATTCGAGGGCGCAATGGATGGTTATATTTTAATTATTGATAATAGAAAAATATTTAGAAGCGCAATTAAAAATATATTAATTAATAAAGGATATAAAACAATTGGGATAGGTAATGGTAAGACAGCAATCGATAGAATTCGCCAAAATGATATTGAAATGGTCATTTTAAAACATGATCTACCAGGTTGGTCTAGTTTAAAAACTCTCAGAAAAATCAAAGCTGAATTTCCTGATCTGATAGTAGTTTGTATAGCTGATGGCCTTGACGAAGAAACTAGCCAGAAATATAACAATAATGGGATAGAGTATATTGTTTCAAAAAGATTAGTTTTTGGGGAGACAGAAAAATTTATTAAGAAATTGCCACTTGAATAATCTCCATAAAAGGCAAAGCCGTGAGGAATTCTTTAGATTATTGCGATTTACATAAGTAATGTCCGTGTAGAATAAATATCCTTAGTTATGGGGTGTTTTGAATCCACCAATAGGCTGAAGGAAAAGTAAAGTTGACTAGCATGGGAAATGATAATAAATCTGAATGATTTATAGTTGATTCTTTCCAGATAGATTGTGATAGATTTTAGCAAAATAGAGAGTATTTTATTGGAGGCTATCTAACACAAGTACCCAATCATTTCCGTTTTTATGTTTTCCAGGCGGATTCAATTCCTGAATTCCTGAATTTTGAAATTTACCAATCTTCTGATATTTTCCATTTCTAGGACTATACCAGGCGGCTTTTAATCTTTTTCCTTCAATTTTGCCCATTTGTACCTTAAATGTACGGCCTGTATAGGTGTAGAGAAATGCATAACTCTTACCCCGGGTTGCAGCAATATATTCATATTGTTTGCCATTTTTGCCAGCTACAAGAGATTGATCAGGAATGCGTTCAAAATAGGGACGGGAAAGCATTAAATTTTTCATATGTTGCATATCTGCAGCGCCAGTATCATTAATAGCCTCATACCAATATTGCTTGGCGCCATAGGCTGCTTCAGCATCTGAAGGTTTATGAAACTGCATCACAGCATTATGCCCATATGTCTGACCGGCAGCTCCTGCGAATACAGACCAATATGCATAGCGACGAATATCATCAGCATCCCAATAGGGTTGAGATGTGTCGTGGAGTCCCTCAGGTATCTCTTCGTAAGAGGGCTCACCATCTATAACGGGCTTAATTGGGTTTTTATTGTAACTTGTATTTACATATTTCCAATTACTTGGCCCATATGCAAGTTTTGTATCATCCTGATCATAGCGCCGATGACCGGATTGAAACATATTAAAATCAAGCCAGGGTTTTTTATGAAACCACATTGAAGATTGATGTCGTCCAAAGGGGTGGAATGTGATCAGATGGTGCGGGTCTTCCTTTCCGAGGGTATTTCCTATAATATTCCATATCTCAGTTGATTCATTGCCCCGGGTGTCTCCACCATTAATCCAAAAAATGTTGGGCTTATCCCCGAACCGTTTTTCCAGGAATTTTGCATATTGTTCAGCTTGCTCTTTGTTCACATATCCATGGTCAACATTCGAACCCCAGATAGGAATTAATCCCATATAGATTTCGTATTCGGCTGCTTTGTCTATAACAAACTCAACATGGTCCCAGAAATCATAGGCAGCCGGATCTTCGTAATTAATACCTTCAGTAATTTTCGGTTTTGTTACATTTTGGTTGACGAGAGCCGTATCTCCGTAAATATTTATATATTCAATATTATGAATGATACTTGTCTGGATTACATTAAATCCCTTTTGATTTCTATTTTCCAGATATTTTTCTGCATCTTTACGATTAAGTTTGGAAAATAATAACCAACCAGTGTCACCCAGCCAGAAAAACGGTTCTCCATTGTGTTTGGCAAAAAAATGGTTGTTTTTTTGGGAGACTTTGATTGGCGCTAATTTATTAGTCTTATTATTTTGACAAGTTTGGAGGACAAGAAAAATAAGCATCAATGAAAATATTAACTGGTTTCTTTTAATCATATTCGGATTTCTTTCTTATTTATACTGAAAATATATACTTTGTTATCATTTTTCCTTTTACAGTAAATTTGTTATATCATATAAAAATGAATTATCCAGTGAAACAAAAGAGGTAAACTGACAAATGCTATGATTTAAATTTGAAGGACTCGTAAAAAGAACCAAAGTGGTCATTTCGAATGTAAGTGAGAAATCTCCAAATGTCTAATTATTATATAGTTAAATTTTGCACAATTTTTTCTATTCTTTGCCAAAATATACTTATTATGAGTCCATCAAACTTATTTTTCATAATTTGAAAATTCCTGCCAGGCCTGGATTGCTTGCCTGGTGATCTTGTTCAATGTTTTTTGTTTGATATCAGCGATGGAATGTGGAGCCTGTATATTTTTTTCAAACAGTTCGCGTTCATAACTGTGTATATTTGTATATCGCTGGCCCACTAAATTTTTATAATTATTATCAAAGTAATTACAATAATCCATAATTTGGACAAACAAATGGTTAGGATGATTTACGTATAAATCTTCACTCTTTTTGAAGTGATTTTTAAGGGCTTGCTGAGGAGGACTGTATTGCTGAAGATTTGCAGGAAATTTGTCTATGCCAAAATAGATTGGTGCCACAGGCATACTACAAGTACGACCGGGCGCTAACCAGATCACACAATTTTTGTTAATTGGAGGCTCTGTTGCTAGATTTGCGACAAAGCCGTATTTAGTTGAATTTGTACATAGGGGTCGGTTTTGATTGCTATGCGCATTTTCTGGATAATTTAATGCAAGTTCAGTGCCTTGGTAGTGATCCCTGAGTACGTTTAAAAGATCATTAATTTCAACAAGTTGCCCCGGCTGAAAAGAAAATGGAATCTGCTCCATAGATTTAAGATTATAACTTTTATTGGATAATAGATTTAACCCCCGCCACATTCTATTTACATTGTGAGGGTCTTTTAAGGCTTTGCCATATGCTTTTCTAAAATTAAAAATACTATCAGTGGAAGGGTTGTACCAGCCTCTTTTTTGGGCATAATTTTTCAGATCATCACAGCCCAGGTAGTTTAAAGTATCTTTAAGATTAACTTCTTGAATTGTGTAGTAATTTGGAATTACAGCAACATGTTTGTTAGGAATTCTTTGAGCCACCCAGTGCCTGCCCTTGACTACAGCCATTATCCAGGCTTCGGATGTATCGGCAATACAATAACTACGACCACTAGAATAATAGCCGAATTTTTCAACTAACCGACCACCAATTGTAACTGCTTCCCGGGCTGATGAGGCTCTTTCAGCCATGAGCCTGCGCAACCAGTAGCCAATTCCACCTTCAGTCAAATCATTACGATTTTCCTTTGATGGACAGGCATCAGAAACTATTACCACCCCATTGTCATTAAAATAACTATCTGAAAAGTCCATACCGGGCATTTCCAACCAGATATATCCATTTGTGGACGAACTTTGAGCAACTTGTGCTCCGTTTTTTAATTCAACATATTCCCGTGGTGAATGAGATTGAGGCCCGACTTTATAAAAATTCACAATTTGATTGCCACTATCATCCTCATTGTGAGCAATTAGAACTGATCCTGATCGAGTGGCCTCTTTACCTGCCAGGATTGTAAAGCAATTATATTCCTCAGCCAATAATAGGGAAGCAAATAAGCAAAAGAAGATAATAAGATATTTAAATTTTTTGAGCACAGCTTGAATACTTTGTTTAAATTGACTTATGCGAATTAATGCTAATCTTTTTTCTTACTACCAAAAATTTTAAGGTTATCCAGAGAATTTTCTTCCCCACGCAACAAGCGCTTTACATTTTCTCGATGAGTATAGATAATAAATAAAGGGATCAGAATACTAAAAATTAATAGTGGGAGGTCTGTATTCCCGTTTAACAAAAAAACTGCAACAGGAAGGGTAACAGCAGCTGACATCGAGGCCAAAGAGACCAGACCGGTTAACATAACTATCAGAATAAATACTCCCAGACAAATTAAAAATATTAATGGATACAAACCCACTATCATCCCGGCACCAGTAGCCACACCTTT
>JAIPHI010000015.1 GCA_021735285.1 Fidelibacterota bacterium
CAATTCTTGGGGGAAAAAATAAGAGTAATCAGTGAACATAGACTGCCGGTTCATTATGATGGAGAAGTCTATACGAATTCAGAGAATGAAATCGTCATTGATACAATTCCCCGGGCTATAAATGTATTGACGGGATAAAATGGGAGTCTTGAATAATAAAGTGGGGGCAGGAATCATATTGCTATTATTGATCTGTTTCGGACAGGGAAAAATTCTGTATGGCGAACAGGATACACTTGTCGTGGATTCTACAAGCGTCTCCCCTGGTAAGGCAATGCTCCTCTCGGCCATAGTCCCCGGTACAGGGCAATTGTACGTTAGGAAACCCCTGAAATCATTAATATTTGCAGGTGCAGAAGCCTATTGTATCAGGCAGATCATTCACTGGAATAAAATTGACAATTATGTTGAAAAAGCGGAAAGACAAGTAGGAAATGAAGTCTGGGATGCTCTGACTATTGCTCAACAACAGGATACAATTCAAGCGATTACAGGTTACACTCTCAAGCGGGAACCCTGGAAGCCCGAAGAAACGAGAAATAAAACTTACTGGTGGATAGTAGGTATTCATATCCTTAGTATGCTGGATGCTTATGTAGATGCTCATCTGATGAATTTCCCCAAGGGAAAAATTGAACTATCTTCATTTTATAATAGAGAATCCTATGGCATAAATTGTTCAATTAAGTTTTAAGAGGTAAGGATGCAAGCTGAAAGAGATCAATGGGGCTCAAAAATTGGATTTATTCTGGCAGCAGCCGGCTCCGCGATTGGACTGGGCAATATCTGGAAATTTCCCTATTTAGTGGGAGAAAATGGGGGCGCAGCATTTATAATTATTTATTTGATTAGTATTCTGATTGTAGGATTACCAACTGTCATAGCCGAGGTTCTGATTGGCAGAACAGCTCAGAGTAACCCCGTAGGCAGCTTTAAAAAACTCTCAAATAATTCTATATTTTGGACAGCTATAGGCGGCATGGGGGTCTTTGCCGGTTTTGTCATTCTCTCCTATTATAATGTAATAGCCGGCTGGTGTGCCGGGTATGTAGTAGAATCTCTGAAAGGAACTTTTTCAACGATTAATAATCCTGCTATGGCCGGTGAACTATTTGCCGGTCTGTCTTCCAATCCGGCCTGGACTTTAGGTTTTCATGCCCTTTTTATGATCATGACAGTAGGAATTATCTATTTTGGAGTTAGTGGAGGGATTGAAAAAGCAGCTAAGACATTGATGCCTCTTCTGCTTCTATTTATGTTGGCGCTGGTGGTCCGGGGTATTACTCTGGAAGGAGCAAAAGAGGGCATAATTTATCTAATCAAACCGGATTTTAGTGCGATCAATGAAAGGACAGTTTTACTGGCTTTGGGCCAGGCATTTTTCTCATTAAGTCTGGGAATGGGAGCTCTCCTAACCTACGGTAGCTATATGTCGAAGGATGATAATCTGGTCAACTGTTCTCTGAATATTGTTATATTGGATACTGCAATCGCTCTCCTGGCGGGTTTTATGTTTTTCCCGGCTCTCTTTGCTTTGGGACTGCAACCGGATCAGGGGCCATCGTTAATATTTAATATCTTGCCTGCTATGTTTAACTCCATTCCAGCCGGAGGATTTTTTAGAGTTATATTTTTTCTGCTCCTCTCTATGGCAGCTTTGACATCCACTATTTCATTGATGGAAGTTATCACTGCATTCTTCACAGAAGAATTTAATCTATCCCGTAAAAAAGCCACCATTATTTTGGGTGTTTTTGTCTTTTTGTTGGGTGTCCCCAGTGCCCTTGCTTTCGGGCCTATGCAAAATGTCCATATTTTCGGCAAAACTTTTTTTGGTGTGGCGGATTTTTTCGCATCTAATATTCTATTACCTCTGGGGGGCATATTCATTTTAATCTTTGTAGGCTGGAGATGGGGTATGAAAGAAGCTATTCCAAATTTAATCCAGGGCTCACGTAAGCATTCTGCAATATTGCTGAATATATGGAAAATTCTAGTTAAATTTATTGCACCTGTGCTAGTGTTAATTGTATTATTGTTTAAAATATTAGGTTAGTTTTTGAAAAAATATCTAGTAATAATTATAATTTTCAGTATAAACATTTTATGCGCTGAAAACAATTCCCGGCAAAACTGGCTGGTGAAGGGTTTTCCATTAAGGTTATCATCACTGAAAGCAGAGATGATAAGAATGGATAAATTACAACATTTTTCATTTTCTCTTTATATGACGACAGCAGGTTATTACATATTTAACAGAATTGGAAACTATGGTAAAGCCAGATCGCAAAATTTTGCTGCCGGGATTAGTATCAGCCTGGGCATCGGAAAAGAGAGCCATGATCTCGCTATCAAGCAGCAACAGTTTAGTATTCCGGATCTGATTGCAGATCTGGCGGGCACTGCTCTGGGTTTATTTATTATCAATAGGATTGACGATGGATGATCTTTTTGAAATTGTGGGTTGTATCCATGCTCATTCGATATATTCTGATGGAAGTGGAGACTATCCTAAAATTATTCAATCAGCTATGGAGGCTGATCTCGATTACCTTTTAATGTCAGATCATATGTCGCTAAAGGGTAGAAAGCAGGGCTATAATGGCTGGTATGACGATTTTTTTCTAGGAATAGGATATGAAATCCAGGATCCCGACGATCAGCACCACTATCTGGCTTTTGGCTTAGAGGAAACTCTGGATCCTTCTCTGACACATCAAGAGTATATCAAAGCAGTTGCGGAAAAAGGAGCGCTGGGGATTGCTGCCCATCCTTTCGAAGAACGCGATCCCAAAAAAGCAATTCGGGGTTTACCTCCTATTAACTGGACCTCCCTTGATTATCCGGAAGTTAAAGTAATCGAAATCTGGAATATGATGTCGCACTGGATGGAAAAAACAACCTTACGCAATCAATTCTGGAACTTTATCCATCCTCGTAGTTTTTCGACTCATCCCAAGCAAAAACTGCTTAAGTGGTGGGATGAAGTTAATCAAACCAGAAAGGTCACAGCAGTGGGGTCTGTTGATGCTCACGCTACAAAAATTAAGATCCTGGGATTATTTGAAAAGGCAGTCTTCGATTACAAGATAATGTTTAAATCGATCCGTACTCACCTGCTCCTGGAACAGCCCTTTGATCAATCAATCGAAGAAGAGGAAGCGGAAAATATTATTTATAATAATATAGAAGCGGGTCGCAATTTTATTTCTAATTATCGGCGGGGAGATGCGAGAGGATTTCGTTTTTGGGCTGAAAATGGTAATACAAAAATCCAAATGGGCGAAACTTACCAGGCTGAAGAAGTTAAAATATTGGCCCAGCTACCTCGCAAAGCAGATATAAAAGTGATCCGAAATGGTACAATTTATAAAAAATTAGAAACTTCTCACTTAGAGCTGCAAGTTCCGGCAGGGAACTATCGGCTTGAAGTTGAGGTTAAAAATAGAGGTTGGATTTACACAAATCATATAAAAATTAGAGGTATATCAAAATAATGTGTGGTATAGTTGGAATTTACGACCATAAAGAAGCATCAACTCTTACCTATTTATGTTTATATGCATTGCAGCATAGAGGTCAGGAAGCCGGAGGCATTGTTTCCTGGGATGGAAACAGGAGCTTTGTGGAAAAAGGTGTAGGCCTTGTATCCGATGTCTTTGGTAACAAGGGTACTCTGGATAGATTGCCTGGCAAAATGTCAATCGGGCATAATAGATATTCTACCCATGGTGGGAGTGGTAAGCAAAATATACAGCCGTTCTTATATAATTTCCAAAACAGCTCAATTTCAATTTCTCATAATGGGAATCTGATCAATCTAAAAGAGACAAAACGACATTTGGAAGAAATGGGAGCGATTTTTCAAACTACTTCTGACACTGAATTTATTATTCATCTTTTCTCCCATTCAGAAAAAGATAGTTTTGAAGAAAAAATGCTAGATGCCTTTAGGAAAGTAAGAGGGGCCTTTTCAGTTGTCATGATGCACGATGATAAAATGATAGTGGCCCGCGACCGTCATGGTCTGCGTCCGCTTTCTATTGGTAAACTTGATGACTCCTATATTTTTGTTTCCGAAACCTGTGCTCTGGATTTGATTGGAGCCGAATATATAAGAGATATAAGACCCGGCGAGATGTTAATCCTCGATGAAAATGGGAAAAGGTCTTTCAACATTGCCAGAGAAAATAAGAAACACTGCATTTTTGAATATGTTTATTTTTCAAGACCCGACAGCCATATTTTTGGCAATAGTGTAGATAAAATTCGCCGCAAATTAGGTAAAACCTTGGCTCTTGAAAAACCCGTTTCCGGTGGTGATATTGTGATTTCTGTTCCCGATTCCAGTAATACAGCTGCCGTAGGATTTTCACAGAGGTCTGAAGCTCGTTTTGAAATCGGACTGATCCGTAACCATTATGTGGGACGGACTTTTATTTGTCCCACACAAGCAGTCCGGGACTTTTCAGTTAAATTGAAATTTAATACAATCAGAGGTGTTCTGGAAAATAGGAAGGTAGTGATCGTTGATGATTCGATAGTAAGAGGTACAACATTAAAAAAATTGGTGCGGATGATCAAAAAAGCCAATCCGAAAGAAATTCATATCAGGATATCCTCTCCGCCTGTCAAATATCCCTGCTATTATGGAATGGATTTTCCCTCGGAAGAAGAATTGATCGCCAACCAGAAAAGTCTGGATGAGATCAGAGAACATCTCGGGGTTGACAGTCTGGAGTATTTAAGTGTGGAAGGGCTATTAAGCTCAACTCAAATGCCAAAAGAAAATTTCTGCACAGCTTGTTTCACCAAAAATTATATTGAAGAGAGAAAGGAAGAAGAATCATTATGAAAATAAAAATACCTAATAAGATATTAGATGCTTTGGACTACATTATTATGTTTGATCCGGTTTCCCTGATTCTGGTTTTACTTGTGACTTTAGCAGGATATGCAACCCAGCAAATGGTAGTCTACGATTCGCCTCCCTGGTGGGTGACAGGCTTTAATACAAGGACTTTGATTGCATTTATTTCAACTTTTTTATGTAATGGAGGAATTCTTATATTAAACCAGCTTAATCATCGAGAAAAACAGATTAAAGCCAGTCAACTATCGCCAGTAGAAAATGGTAATATAGAATCCAGTGTTGCTAAAAAAACTGCAGTTTTGGCTATTACAATTGGATTAGCTGCCCTTCTATTGATCCAAAAACTTTTTTTAGCCGGAGTCATAATAGTGATTTTTCTCGTAAGAGGAATTTTACACAACTTTTTAAAAGTTAGCAAAAAGAGGAAGGGTGGTTTATGGTTGGTCTCGAATTTCATTTATGCCCTTTTACTCTTTATTTTCGGGTGGTTAATTAAAGGTACATTACAATCGCAAATCGGTTCCTATAGCCTGCCCTATTTAACCCAGGCTTTTTCCTTCCTCATTTTAATTTTATTAATGAATGGCAATATGCTCTACAAGACATATAAGGATGGTGAAGAAATAGTGCATATGGGGGATAGAAAATATTTGATATGGCTGTCCTTTGCTCTGGCTGTAGTTTCCTTTGTGGTGGGTTTAAAAAACAATGATCCCTTGATCACTCATTCTATGCTACTTTCACTTGTACTCTATTTGATTCTGATTTTTAAATTAAATCATCTATGGATCCAGAGAACCCTTTCCTATTCACTGCTCTTTTTCATCTTTTTCATTAGTTCGCAGTACCCCTGGTTTTTCCTTTTTGCTGTGGTTGCTTATTACTTAGCTAAAAAATATTATAAGGACCGTTATGAAATCCAGTTTCCAAATTTTGGAAATATTGAAATGGCAGGAGAAGAAAATGATTAAATGGGATCAGAACCGTTGTGATCTTTGTGGGCTATGTGTTTGTGTTTGTCCGGAAAATGTTTTTGAAATGTTTGAAAAATATTTAACTATTGATCAAGACAAATGTATTAATTGTGAAAAATGCAGTATAATTTGTCCGGTTACTGCCCTTTCAATACAAAGCAAAGAGGCTGTAAATGATTAAAAAGTCTTATGATATTGTAATTGTTGGAGGCGGTCCGGCCGGATTGAATGCTGCAATTAATAGTGCTGACAAAGATGTTAAAGTTGCAGTTTTTGAAAAAGATCGAGAAATAGGTATTCCTGTGCGATGTGCCGAAGCCACAAGTGAAGAAGCACTTAAGAAGTATGCTTTTATCGATGAGAATAGTATTTGTACCCCTTATAACAAATTTGAGTTCGTAGCCCCTAATAAAACATCAGTTGAGATGGATGCCGAATCCATGCGGGGCTTTGTTCTGGATAGAAAAATATTTGAACAATCGCTTGCTAGAAAAGCTGCTCAAAAAGGTGTGGAAATCTTTACCAGAGCCCATGTGCTGGGTATAGAGAATGATAATCATCCTCTAGTTAAAGTCCTTTATAATGGCGAACAGCTGCAGGTCAATTGTCAACTTGTTATTGCTGCTGACGGTATAGAATCCAGAAGTGCCCTGGATTTTGGTATCGATACAACATTATCACTGAAAGATTCCGAACCCTGTTATCAAATGACTTTGGTTAACATGGATATACCTGGTGATACTCTTCAGTTCTTATTTTCCAGTGAATTTGCACCCGGAGGCTATCTCTGGATTTTCCCCAAAAGTAACAATATGGCCAATGTTGGCTTAGGACTCAATGGAAGTTTGAAAAAACAGGCATCCCCCAGAGAACTTTTAGAGCGCTTTGTAGAGGCAAATTTTCCTCAGGCAACCATGGTCAATTCTACAGCCGGAGGAGTTGCTTCAGCCAAAAATCTTAATGAATTAGTTAAAGATAACTTTATGGTAATCGGAGATGCCGGAAGAATGACAAACGGGCTAACAGGAGGCGGAATATCAACTGCTCTGGCCTCGGGGAAATTCGCAGGCAAAAAAGCCAGAGAAGCTATTTTAGAAGGCGATACTTCTGTCAAGAAGTTAAAGGAATTTGAAAAGTACTGGAACAAAAACATTGGTAAAGACTATCGCAGGTTTTATCATCTCAAGGAAGCTATGTTCAAAGTAAAGGATGAGGACTTCAACAACCTGGCAGCAAAATTTGAGAATGTGCCGCCAGAGAAAGTTACTGTTACCAAATTATTTACTACTTTATTAAAGCGCAAACCTTCTTTAATATTAGATGTAACAAAAGTTTTTGCAGGACTTTAATATGAAATCCAAGCTTCTAAAAGACCTCGAACTTGATGAATATATAGCTTTTGATGTAGAGACCACCGGGCTCAATCCGCAGGCTGATTCTGTAATCGAATTTTCTGCTATATTATTCAAATCCGGTGAGGTTGAAGAAAAGTTGACATTCTTATGTGACCCCGGAGCAAAGTTAAGTGAAGACATCACACTATTAACCGGAATAAGTAATGAGATGATCAAGGGTAAGCCTGCTTTTGAGGCCCGGCTCGATGAAGTGATCAACTTTATTGGCGACCGCCCTCTGGTTACTCATAATATGAGCTTTGATCTTAGATTCCTTAAAAGCGCTCTGACCAGAAAAAGCCTGAGATGGAAAAAACTAAAGGTGCCTCTTTATGACACTCTGATGCTAGCCCGGGCTTTCTATTTTTACCTGAGTAATCACAAACTGGGAACGGTCTCGGAATATCTTGATCTGACCACAGAAAATGCTCATCGCGCTGAAGCTGATGCTCTCAATACCGGAAAGGTCTTTCTAGAATTAGTAGAGGAAGCACTGCTTTATGATTTTGATACCATTCAGACAATCAATAGGGTCTTAAAAGATACGCAGGAGCCTAATAAAAAGCTGTACAAGGACATAGCAAATCTCCTTTCTTTTAATAAAAATTTGAGCAAAAATTCAGCACCAAAAATTGATTGGGAACCACCGGTTAATGTTGTCAAATCAGAACATGGGGAAAGTGATGCGGATTCTTTAGACCTGCATGATTTTTTCGGTCAGGATAGCAAGTTGGCTCAAGAACTGGAAGATTTCGAAGCACGGCCCCAACAGCAGGAATTTGCTGAAATTGTCTATAACACTTTTGACAAAGGGAAGATTGCCTTAATCGAAGCCGGAACCGGGATTGGAAAATCTCTGGGATATATTATTCCGGCCACTGTCTGGAACAGCAAACAGGAAGAGCAGAAGCGAATAGTTATTACCAGCAATACTAAAAATCTTCAAGAGCAAATATTCAGGAAAGAGATACCTTTTGTTGCTCATCAATTGAAGCTGCCCATTTCGGCAGTTCTTCTGAAGGGCCGAAAAAACTATGCCTGTTTTACCCGCTGGAACAGTTTGTTAAATAATTTAGATAATAAAGTGGATATTCCTGACCGCTCCAATTTAATCCCTCTTATTATCTGGCTTAAGCATACGAAAACAGGTGATATCTCCGAGAATAATGGTTTTTCAGTCCGTTATAACTGGAAAATATGGTCCGAGATCTGTTCCGAACCGGGTTATTGCACAACCAGTGTTTGTAAAAAATACGATGGTTGCTTTCTTGGTAAGGCTCGCTTTGCTGCTAAAAAAGCAGATGTGCTTGTTGTTAACCATTCACTTTTACTGGCTAATGCTGCTGCCAATAACAAAGTTTTACCACCATATTCCGCTCTTATTATAGATGAAGCGCATAATCTAGAAAAGAATGGATATTCCTTTTTTGCTGATGAAGTTCGCCAACCTGGTTTACTATACCTCCTGAATAAGTTAATGCACGGAAAAAAAGATTATGGCCTTATTAATAATTTGAGCAATTTTTGCCGGCAGATCAAAAAGTTGGATAAAGTGAATTCCGATCTGAATAATATCAAGGATAAGATCAGAAAAATTCGAAGAGTATCGAGTAAGTTCTTTCGAGAAATCATTGCAGCGAAGGATAGCTCTTCAGGAGCAGGCAAACGGCGCTACCGATTAAAAAAGCGTTACAAGGATTTTTCTAGCGACTTCCCTGGCTGTTCTAGTGGCCGAGTATTACTTGATGATTTGACTATGCTCCTGGAAATGGTATCCGGAATAACTGACAGGGTCGCAGAATTTGTTGCTGATCAACCTTCGATCTTCGAGAAACTGGAGAATGAAATTCTGAATGTTCTTGGTGAATTACAAAAATTCACAGCTGCCCTCGACATTATCCTGGAAAGTAATAATGAAGATCGGATTTTCTGGTTTGAAATTGGTAGAAATGGCAGTGAAAATTCAGTTAAATTGGCCTCCACACCTCTGGATGTTGGGAATTATCTCCAGGATAAAGTCTTTGCAGAAGTTGATAGTGCAGTTCTGACGTCGGCAACTCTCCAGATCAATGACTCCTTCAAGTATCTTGTTGAAAGATTAGGATTTACAGAGGCAAATAACGAAAGATTGGTGGAAAGTGCTGTTGGCTCGCCCTTTATTTATGATGAGCAAATGAAATTCATCACCTTTAATCCTGAAAATGGAAAAGCTGGCGCCTCACAAACTGCTTCTATGATTGCTCAATTATCCCGCGAGACGGAAAGAGGTATAATGGCCCTTTATACTTCCTATCGGGCTTTAAAAAAAGTTTACAAAATTCTGGAGAAAAATTTAAAAAAAGATGGTATCAGTTTGCTGGCCCAGGGTTTGAGCGGGTCTCGCAGTTCAATTATCAAGAAATTCAGAGAAAAGAAGCATTCTATTCTACTGGGAACAGCCAGCTTCTGGGAAGGTGTTGATGTGATTGGTGATGCTCTTGAAATTTTGATCATCGATAAACTTCCTTTTCCAGTGCCTACCGATCCGATCATCGAAGCCAATGCAGAAGAAATCGAGAAGAAAAAAGGCAGTTCTTTTTATGGTTATACAATCCCGGAAACCATTCTCAAATACAGGCAGGGAATAGGACGCTTGATTCGTTCCAGTTATGATTCCGGAGTTTTGATCAATCTCGATGATCGTATTGTCACCAAACGTTATGGGAGATTTTTCCAGAAAGCTATTCCAGTGGAAAACGAAACATTAAACACAGAAAGAGAAATTATCGAAGAAGTGAGGAATTTTTTAAAATGAGAAGAACCCTGTCAAATAGCTTTACTATCCATTCTGAGAGGTCTGTATTATGTAGGAAAAATACCACTCAAGCTATTGACCAACCAGAGAAGAAAATCTTTATATGGATTACAACTCAGGATTAGATGGAATTCAAAATAAGACAAATCTATTTTGATAGGGTTATTATGAATGATTAAACGAAATTGAGGTAGAGTAAAAATGACTTTTAACACATATAGAAATATCAAAAGTGAGATTGAAAAACATAATAATTTTATATTAACGACCTGTGTCGATAGTATGCCCTCTGCAACTGAATTAGTTTATCTAAATGATGGCTTTGATCTGTATTGCTATTTGCACAGCGACTCTAAACATATTAATCAAATTGAATATAATTCTACAATAGAAGCTGTCATTTACGCAGGAGGTGGCAACCAAAAAGGGCTGCTATTTGAAGGTCAAGCAGAGATAATTAAGAATTACGATAATGAGCGCAAAATCAGAGACAGGTTTATGGAGAAATTTAAATCCATGCGAGCTTTTATTAAAAGTGAAGATTCCCAGCTCGTTAAATTAATACCTACAAGAATAGAAAGAATAGACAATAAAAAAACAAATGGTCGTGAGGTTTTAAAGTTCAAAGAGAATCAACCTTCGAGTGTGAAGAACATTTTTGTAAACTTTGGCAGATGGGTTAAAAAATGGTTTAATGCTACTCGTCTGGGTTTTTCCAGCATTACTTTAGGAGCGCTCCTGGTTGGACTGGGATTATCCTATCATTATGGTGGTGAAGAGAGCTTTAGCAATCTGGGCCTCATCGCGCTAGCCTGTCTGGGAGCAATTATCGCTCATATGGCCGCCAATCTTTTCAATGATTATTACGATTATAAGAGTGGAACCGATGAACTGAACACTAACCCCACACCTTTTTCCGGAGGGAGTAGAATGATCCAGCATAGAATTATTACACCGGAAAAAATACTGGCTGGGGCCCTCCTCTTCTTATTAATTACTATTGCAATTGGTTTATATTTAAATACACAGCTGGCTGAGAACTGGCTGCTACTAATCGGGGGTGTTGGTATATTCCTGATCCTTGCTTACTCTGCGCCTCCGTTGAAGCTGATAAATCACGGTCTGGGAGAAATCGCAGTGGGATTGGGCTTTGGAACGATTATGATCACAGGAATATTTTATGTGGTTACTGAAGAACTTAGCTGGCTTCCGATCATAGTCTCAATTCCTCTTGGAATTTTAGTTTTTCTGATTCTCTTTATTAATGAATTTCAAGACGAGCAATTCGATCGAGAAGCA
Organism: Fidelibacterota bacterium; assembly: GCA_021735285.1. GTDB lineage: Bacteria > Fidelibacterota > UBA2242 > UBA2242 > JAFGTP01 > JAIPHI01. Next base: position 11,335 of record JAIPHI010000015.1, read on the forward strand.
GGTAAAAGCCATCTGGTAACTCGTTTTAAAGATAAACGGATTGCAGCCCAGGTTTATAAGTACTTAATGTTTGTTCCCTATCTATGGATTATTGGTTTTGCTGTGGCTGGTTTTCTCCCTTATTACACGCTACTCGTGTTTTTGTTATTACCACTAAGTCTAAAGGCAGTTAATAATGCAGTTGGGAATTACGACCGTAACTATGAATTATTACAGACTAATGGGCTTACTATCGGGATTCATATTCTCTTTAGCATTTTATTCACGATCGGATTCTTACTGGAAAGCCTGATTAAATAATTGAGCCCAAAAATTCATGTTGACTTTACAAGAATGATAAAATAAATTTATCCGCTTTGTGATTGGGAGATCGTCCAATGGCAGGACATGCGGCTCTGGACCGTAGTATCGGGGTTCGAATCCCTGTCTCCCAGCGATTTTTGAAGATGGAGCATTCGTCTAGTGGTTAGGACACCGGCCTCTCACGCCGGCAGCAGGGGTTCGACTCCCCTATGCTCTACTCCCCTGATAGACAAAGACTTACAGGTATTATATAAGCCCTCCAATGTGGTTTTAGAGGGTTTTTCTAATTTTAGATTATGCAATATTAGACAATATTGCTCTCGAGCGAAAAAGTTTGTCGGTAAGTTAAGGCCTACCCCTTTTGATGATTAGTGCAAAGTGAGAATTTGAATATATCTCAAAGACTATAAACCCCGCCTGCTTTCAATAAAGTAGTATCTGCATTAAGTTCTTTATTTAAACGGCTTATTGAATGCTCACAAGTATCATGGGCTGACAGAAATACTATCTGGGGGTTAATATTGTTCAGAAATTGTATGGTTTCGTTTAAATCTTGATCTGTAATTCTTTTCCAGGGTGGCTTCCCGGTTCCCCAGATCATTTGGGCCTTAAGACCGGGCTTCTTAAGAGGACTGTCAGTAATAGGGAAATGAAGACCTCCACCAATTGCATAAATTGGCTCGTCTGATATTTTTCTAACCATCTCAACTATTTTCTCTATAGTCGGATGACCGCATCCAGTGAATATAACCAAACCTTTATCTTTAATCCGAGCAATAAGAGCTTGCTCCTCGGTAAATCCCATAATAAAAAGACTTCTGGCCAGAGGGCCGGTAGTTGCTATTCCTGAATCTAAGACCTTTGGCTTCTCAACAATTTTGGGCTGAAAACCAGCTGCATCTGCCTGAACGGGTAAATAACAGGGTTGATCATATGTAGAAAGTTCTTCTGGTAAAGTAACTTTATTTTGCTTAACTGCTTGAAAACCGCCCATATGATCGGGATGGAGATGGGAAATAGCTAAAGCGTCTATTTGATCCATAGATATATCCATTTTTTTTGCATTCTCTGCTAAGGTCCGATTTTCTGGCCCCCATCCAACATCAAAAAGTACAGACCCACGCTCTGTTTGAAATAGATATGATACACCAGGCTCTCCTAAAAATCCGTCTTCTGTCTCTTGTTCTACAAGAACTTTTAGTTCAAATTGACTAAGTTCAGGCAATTCTAATTTTGTAGCATTATTGATTCTATTCCTATTTAGAAATGAGGCTTTCTTAATGTTCTGTTTATATTTACGGTTTTTTATAGCCAACAATGGTAAAAGTATAGGCGAAGATAATACTATAGCGGGATACCAAAGTGGTGAAATTCTTTTCGTCATTTTTATTCCTTTCTTTTATTATTTATCATTTTAATTCTGGTCAATTTTGGGAAGGTAGTAGACTCCGGCTGCATGAAATACCATACTTAGACTCATACCTATAATAGGCCATTTACACCACAGATACTTTACTGGACTGATAAAATTTATAGATGTTACTAACAAGCTTACCAGAATTGTAACTGTCAGATGAATCTTTAAACCCTTTTTTTCTTCTTTGCTTACTTTCTGATTTCTTGAAAACATTGGATACTCCTTTAAATTGAATTATAGTTTACTACAATTATTTTAAGTTTTTGGATTTGTTACGAAAATATATTAATGCTATTGTCAAAACTCCTGAAATCAATAATAAAATATCTTCATATATTCCGAAAAGGATAGAAGCGGATCCACCTATTAATGACCAGATAAAAGGAACTATTAAAATAACTTTAGGCATTTTTTCATTGGTAAAGATCAAAATTCCTAAAGTAAAAATCGTAGTTGGGCAGGGGGCTATGCCAAAGAGAGGAGCAACGGGATAAACATGACCTAAGAATGGAGATAATATATTGTAAATCAATATGGCATAAACAATTAATACCCAGGCAATAGTATAATAAACTCCCTTTCTAAAAGTATATTGCAATTTACTGGTGAAATTTCCATAGTACAAAAATAGCAGTCCCTGGATAATAAATAGTATTCCAAAGATTCTTGCGGCCGGATTAATTTTCAAAAAGAAGCCCAGGTGATAAACTGCTCCATTCCAGATCCAGAATACTGCCAGGATGTTGTTAATTAACTTGTCAGCATGTTTTTTCTTTTTAACTAGTTCCCAGATTGCCAGGATTCCCAGGCTAAAAGCAATTACAACCGGCAATATACCAATTGCTAAATTGTAATTTTTGATAACTTCTAAAAATTGTTCGACATTAAATGGCATTTTAATACTCCTTTTTCCAAATTGAATGATTAACTAAAAATTTAGGTTTTAAATAATCGATAATGAGATTGGCTACTGAACTTGCCTTCGACAAATCATCTATTCTATCCCAGACCAGGATAATACAGAAATTGCCAGAGATAAATTGATTTGTTAAAAAATTTATATCAAGTAACTGGTGATTGTTATTTTGCATTTGCATTATCATTGTTTTTAGATTTCCTATAAGTTGACTATCTCTTTTATTAATTTTGATTTCTATCATTTCTACTACATGGTTCATTGCCTCATCCTTTCAAATAATTCTGATAATTATGAGTGCCAATCCTATGCCATAAATGTAAACATAATATAATCAAATAGTTGGTTATTTTACTTGGATATTACTGTCTAATAAAATAGATTTAACTATCTATATTGATAGTTAAATGAAACTCTGTTTAATATGACAGTTTTTTTAGATTGGAGTATAAATGCATGAACAAAAAGATATATTCTATCAGGCAACATTAAGAATATGTGGCAGTCTTGATCTTTCGCAGGCCCTTTATGATTGTCTCAATTATCTAAGTGACATTATTCCAATTGATGAAATAAATATTCATATTTTTAATCAAAAAGCAGGATATATTCGAACTATTGCGTCTGCTGATAGAAATGGTCCGCTTCCGGAAGATGCAAATAACATAGTTAAAATGCCCCAAAAGGCAATTAACCAGTTAAAAGGTAAAGCCCTGGCAGATATTCGTATAGTTAATGACCCCAAAGACGACCTGGTCACCTCTGAAATGGCTAAAATTAGAGGTAAAGATAACTCTTCATTTATTATATTGCGACTTATAATTAATAATGAACGGTTGGGAACAATTACTTTCCGTAGTAAAGGCTTAAATAATTATAAAAAAGAAGATGCCGAATTACTTGAATCGCTTAGGAAACCCTTTGGAATTGCTTTGTCAAACAGTCTCCAATATGAAAAAGTAAATGAACTGCGCAGACGATTGGAGGAAGATAAGGAATATTTAAAGGAGGAACTTAAAAAGGATGATAAAACCCGAATAATTGGAGCTAAATTTGGGTTGAAGAATGTAATGGAGAAGGTAAATAAAGTCGCTCCGACCGATAGCCCGGTTTTGATCTTAGGTGAAACAGGGACTGGTAAGGAAGTGATTGCTAATGCGATTCATTATTCATCAAAAAGAAGTGCTTTTCCATTAATAAAAGTGAACTGTGGGGCGATTCCCGAAAGCTTAATTGATAGTGAATTATTTGGACATGAAAAAGGAGCCTTTACTGGGGCGATGGAACAAAAGATTGGTCGCTTTGAAAGGGCTGACGGAGGGACGATATTTCTGGATGAAATTGGTGAGTTACCACCAGAGGCACAAACCAGGTTATTAAGAGTGTTAGCGGAACAGGAAATCGAACGGGTTGGAGGAACTGAATTAATTAAATTGGATATTCGAGTTATTGCGGCAACCCATAAGGATCTTGAAGAAATGGTTAAGGAGGGAAAATTCCGGAAAGACCTGTGGTTCCGATTAAGTGTATTTCCCGTTTATATTCCACCACTCAGAAATAGGATAGAAGATATACCGGCCCTGGTAGATCACTTTATCAGACAAAGAGGAAGGGAGCTTGGGCTACAAAACTTTCCACAGCCCTCTTCAAAGGGTCTGGAAAGATTGCGGAATTATGATTTCCCGGGAAACGTAAGAGAATTAAAGAATATTGTAGAAAGGGAGATGATTATAAATAAATCTGATACATTAGATTTTAATAGTATAAAGCAAACAGGTCCCAGTGTAAATGACGAAAATACTTATAATCCTGCCCAGAATAATTCTATTCATAGCCTTGATAAAATCATAAAAGATCATCTGGAAAGAACACTGAGCAGAGCCAAAGGTAAAATTGAAGGTAAAGGAGGTGCCGCGGAGTTACTGAAATTAAATCCCAGCACCTTGAGAAACAAATTAAGAAAATATAATATTCCTTTTGGCAGAGATGTGGATTGGGGCTAATCCTGTGTAATTATATATTGTTATTTATAATCCTTCATTTTATTCCAGAAACTAATCTTCGGATATAATTAATGCTGAGATAAAGAGATATAAGCCATAATACAAATATTAGGAAATGTAATATAAGGTGATACATATCGGGAATCATTATTGTTTCTGATTTAGGTAGAATTCTTAAGGTATTATGAAAATGACTATAATATTTTTCTATTTTTGCTTTGGTAGGTGACTCAAATAAATATGACCAATGTGCATTCCATTGTAAAAATCCCCAGAGACTGAAAATAAATAAGTTATATAGATAAATAAAACTGAAGTCAAATAGATGACAACTCAAACCAATTATTAATAATGATCCTAAAATTCCATAGATGCTGAATAAATTTGTTGTCCCTTTAACTGTAAGAGGATAAGCGTTAATAAATATTATTGAGTACCAAATAATAATAAGGCTAAATAGAGTCGTATAAAGTTTTTTAGTGTTCATAATAATCTCGATAATGAAATTAATAGTTATCAATTATTATATCAGTCAAATAACAAATCATTGGTTTAAATAGGCAGATAATATATGATTTGTATAGCAGAATTGCAAAAAATGACTACAAGGCCAGGGCTTTAAGGGATTGCAAAATAAAGTCTGTAAACCTTCAAAATAATTATTCTATATAAGTATATGACTTTTGTAGACTGGAGCTCATATTAATCACCACTATAATCAGGAATTAATTATAAACCATTCAACCGGTCGACGAATACTGACCGGTTTTTTATACTTATTCAGATAGCCAGTTCTGATTATAAATTGAATCGGTTGGTCAATATTTAATAATGAGTTAACCTTTTCTTTAGTTTTTTCCTCCAATATTTGTGACATTGGGTGGATTGCTATTTTTTTCTTAATTGTTTTTAAGCACATTTTTTCAAATTCTATTCCGGTGTTAAGAAGACTTTCCGGCTTATAATTCGGACTGGTAATAATTAACCAACCACCGCAGTTTTCTACTTGTTTCCGCACCATTTTAAGGGTACTTTTCCTGAAAGACTTCGACATTACTGTTTTTTTCGAAAAAAAGTGACTGGCATACCATTTAATTATGCCCTTCATTCCCATAGAATTAGGATTTAAACCATCTCTAAATTTACGTATTTTCTTTTGAGACCATCTGATCCAGTTTGATAGTTCCAATTGCGCTTCATCTCTATTCACTTGTAACCGATTTGCTTCAATAGTTAACTCTTGCAGTATTCGACCCTCCTTAGAATTGTTGGATATATAATTAATATCCTCACTATTGTTTGTAATATACCTAAAATCTTCTGGTTTGATGTCTTTATTTAATATGCCATTTTTATGGGTTCGCCTTGATTTAATTTCTGTCAGATGATCTGTCTCATTGGGTTTATTTTGTTTTAATTCAAGCTTTGCTACCTTATTACCAGAGCTTTTACTAAAAATCTTTGCTATACTTACATCAATATTTATGCTTTTAGCAGCCAACTTTAGATTCCCCAGGAAGGCACCCAAAGAGAGCATTAGTTCTCGATTGTTTGGATCAATAGCAGGAAGCTGACGTGATTTATCGAATAATAATAACCATTTTCCCGGTTCCCTGATTTCAATTTGCCAGGGCTGGGTGTTGTGTCCGCTGGGCGCCATAGCAGCATATTGTAATGTTAGATATTCTTTTTTATTTAAATTGTCGGGCGGCTTTGCCATTCTAATCTCCCGAAGATTACTATGATTTTGGCTGCATTTAGAAAGTGATGAGATTCCTGAACCTAAAATTGTAAGCCCCAGTATTTTTTTAAAGAAATTTCGTCTTGTGAGCATTTTCTCTCCTTTTGAATAATTCAATAAATGCAGATTAGATAATAGACTGTGTACTAAACTCTGTCTATATTGGACTCTAACCAACTGGATACTACTAGCTTTTCCTGGCGCACTCATTTTAAAACGCTTCTGAAAGTTGAAAATACGGATTGATGCCAAAGCGACTGAATCCAATATCGAAGCGAAGATTGATTTTATCATCAGGAAGAACCGCAAAGCGCAAACCAGCACCGATGGAAAATTTGGAATCGTTTAAACGAAAATCACCGAACCGATGTATCACATCGCCTATGCCGGTAAATAAGACACCGGAAAATCGTTTGTAAACCGGGAACCTGTATTCCACCTGGGCAACTGCAAGATTATGATCCCGAAACCGGCTGGCGTGAATTCCGCGCAACATATCCAATCGCGCAAGCTGATTGAATGGAATAGTTCCTTTCATTGATTTTATGACCAGCTGTAGCGCCAGGATTTGCCTCAGTTCTATTTCAAGGAAATGGCGAAAATCGAAAGTATAGGATTCAAACGCAAATTCACTGTCCAGCCAGTCCCGATACACCGTTGCATAAAACTGAAACCAGTATCCTTTTGACGGATAGAAAATATTGTCCCGGCTATCCCAGTCAATGATCGGACCCAAACCGGACAACAGGCTTCCCTGGGAACCCGTCAACATGCCGCTCTTTATTTGCCCGTCTGGTTCAACATGCTGCACACTGGTGTGGTTGAAATGATACATTACCCCCAGGCGCAAATTTTTGTATATACGACGAGTTAAACCGGTCCGGATGATCACATCTTCGGTAGTGATATCCTCGGCATCGTCACTCGCGGTTTTATTGCCTATGCCGTAAAACAGATCGGGAAATTTTTGATAGCCGGACATGATTTTTAATTGCCATTTATCCTCCTCAAAATAAAAATCGGGGTTAAATAGAACGGCAACCTGATTCTTCAAGGTATAAATGGCGTAGAAATTTATATTATCTGGCCGGGCACTCTCGTGGCTATTCTGATCTCGAATGGTCATGGCCCCACCGCCGCCAAATATCAGGGATGTTTCCAGTGTATAAAGAACAACGGGATAACCAGCAAGGGAAATACGGTTGGTTGATGTTTTGGCGTGGTTTTTATTTTCATTAGTTATTGCTGGTTTTTCAACGCCATAAACAGGTTGAATCAGAATAATGATGCAAACATATAAAGAATTGAAAACCAAATTATTCATTATATAACGTTGTACTTTCATCTGTATGTATCTCCTTAATTTGCTATTTCTATAATAATACAGGCCAATCAAAATTCAAAAATTGTTATGGCATAAGAATAACAAGCCAAGTTTCACCGACATTGTATCGGTTTTACAATTAGTGTTCGCAAATTACAAAAATCTTGCTCAAAAAACTCTCCAGAATCGAAAAAATCAGCAGCTTTCATTTACTATCACCAAAGTTCAGAATTCCCTACCCCGTAATTTTATAAAACATGTTTAATCCATATAATTTCAATGCTTTATTTGAAAATATAGATTTACTTATTAATAACAATCAGATTCTAAAAAGAGACGAGAAACTGTATTTTTGGAAACGGGAAACCGGAAACTGGAATAGGGAAAAAAGTATAAAGTAATACACAACAATCTGTAAAAATTGGAATAACTAGAAATTTCAAACCCCTATGCTATTTTAATTTTACCCGACCCAATTTTTCCGTTTACATTCTTCTGTGATCATATCAACTAGAATCATACATAGCTCATATTTTTCATTTTTACTCTACAACTCGACCGATTCCGTTTTCCCGTTTCCACTTTCCTGTTTCCAATTTAATTGATCTCAAGGTTTAAATTTGGTCTCTTTCTATTTTCTTCGGGATCGGGGGTTCTGAAGTTACTTTTTTCATTTTAACTCTCGCATTTTTTCGTTTAAAAGAAATCTGCTCTAATATTATTTTCTTGAAGAAGATTGCATAATTTCATTCAAAGTTACATTTGGATGATGATATCTGGTAATATCTATTGTTTTTTGCCCGTATTGAATTGCCTCTTGAGGACACCATTGCAAACAGGCAAAACATTGCTGACATTGATGATCCCATTCAGGTTTTTGGTCTAAAATGGAAATATTATCAACCGGACATACTTTTTCACAGATACCACAACCATTACAATTCTCATCAATGTTAAAAGATTTGTCCATTTTAGGAATAAACTTATATCCCAATTTATATAGAATACCCGGGTAAATATTACTTCTGAAAAAACTTGTGTTATTTTCATCAAAATATTTTTCAGAGGCAGTAACAACATCTGCAATAAATTCTATTTTTTTCTCAGATTTGCTAAACATTTCCTGCTGCTTATCTTGGGGTGTGGAACCATAAGGGGCATAATTACTTGGCATGGTTAAATTAAATGCAGCATTCAATTTTAAATCCTGAGTAGCACATAATTTTTTAACTGATTTGATAGCATTTCCCGGCTCTCCCCCACCGGCTAACACCAGAAAGAGATATGGTATGTTTTTTAGTTTCTTTATGAAATCAGCGACAATTAAGGGAACGTTGTACATGTAAATAGGACACACAATTCCCATAATTCCATCAAAAGAAACTTGTTTTTGAGCTAAAGCATGTACAATGGAAACAGTTTCAGCATTGTCTAATTTATCACTCAGCTGTCTTGCCGCTGCAAGTGAATTGCCTGTACCTGTAAAATAGTAGATCTTTGTCTTAATAATTTCCTCAAATTATTATTGTTCAATTATTTTGGTTTAAAACTATGCATAGAGAGCCAATAACTACAAGGGACAATGGGATATCATCAGCAAGGTTGCCAAGGTCATCTCTATTCTCTCATTTAAAGCATCACAAGGTCTTCGCATTCCTCTCAGGTACTACAGTGGTGATTGCACTCTTTCGGGTAAACATTTTCTTGCGGTTGAGCCATACCAAAACTGCAGTGATCACTACTAATAAATAGGTATCGTATGGCTGAGCATCTGGCCAAATGGGGTTCATAAACTGAAAATGCAATATAGCAGATAATAAAATACTTCCTTTGGATGCATTAAACAGTGCCGTCAGAAGCACGCTTATCGCGATAGTACCGAGAAAAAAAGGTGTGAACGACCAAGCGCTCTGCTGGGTTCCGCTTATTAAAAATGCAGGTAGATGCCATATTCCCCAGATAAAACCAAGTATTATCCCAGCCCACAATGGAGCAACATGTCTCTGTATCAAGGGAAGGGCAAACCCTCGCCAACCGAATTCTTCAATGGGACCTTTGATTGCAGCCAACAACAAGGCAGTCAATATTGCCAATATTCCTCCTGAAATCGGAAGTGGCTCTATGAAAATAGTCCCCTTTAGACCTGCTCCGATATAAAAAACAAGTGGAATCACAACAAATACAAACAAACACCAGCTCACGCTACACTTTAGTATTTTTATTCTCGCAATGAAACGCTTAAGACCTGAAAAGCCTTCTTTTATTGTAATAACAGAAAAGGCTGCTATAGCAGGAGCCCATACTGCTAAAAAGAATAGTGGATGCATTCCACTCAGCTGCCCGAATACCTTTTTCATTCCTTCGTTATAAAACATGTATAGTCCCAGAATGCCCCATGAAAGAACAAAAGTAATAAGAAAGAAAGGCACCAGAGAGACAGCTGACAATTTTTTCCGGTTTACGGTAGAGTCACTATTGTTCATAATTACTCCTTCTGAATTTGAATATATAGACTCTTTTTCTAAAATATGCTCTAAATTCTTTGTTTCTATTTTTTATTTTTCTACACTTTTTTTATTTTTTTATATGTTCAATTAAAATTTTTGTTAGGTCCTTTTCCATATCGTCAAATAGCTGTGTCGAATCATCGACTATGCCGATATCTGTATTAATCTGAAATGCAATACCTGCTTTATATTCAGGATAATAGCGAAGATTAGAACTGTAGCCCGGTATCCAACCGCTATGTCCGTATATTTTTCCATATTTGTCGTTCTTATAAACGGCAATGGAAATGCCGTATTGCCTATTTTGTGATTCGGAACTGACAGGAACTAATCGTAGAAGTTCTTCTCTGTAATTACCTTTCATAGCATCCCCTTCGAACAATGATTTTGCCCAAATAACCAAGTCTCGCGGATTACTCACTAATCCACCGCCTGTCCATTCCAAACCGGGATGCCAAGCCATGACACCGGGAGAAAGAGTAGTCTTTTCGGGTAAATTAAAAATATTATCAGGGGTCATATATCCCGAAGCTAAATTAGGTATCTCGAGACAATTCGATGGTGCTGTTCTGGTAAGTCCTAAAGGTTTCAAAAATCTTTCAGTAACTTCTTCATAATATGTATTTCCGGTAGCTTTTTCAATAATCATTCCAATTATTATGTAA
>JAIPHI010000016.1 GCA_021735285.1 Fidelibacterota bacterium
TGCAACTCGTTCCAAGAACAGGCGCCCGAGATGCATATAATTATCTTTATAATAGAGATAGATTTCTCTCTTCTCGCTATCTCTTTAATCCTCAAAATAATATTGAATTGGGTTGCGCCTATATCTCAAAACTACGTTATGTGTATTTTAAGAATGTTAATAATGATGATAATGCCCTCTATTGTGTTATATCATCCTATAACGGAGGTGTAGGCACGGTAGCCAAAACTCTGTGTGGCAATACAAATTTAAAAAGTGTTACCCGCATAATTAATACGCATGATCCTGAATGGACCTATTCTACACTGGAGAACAGATTACCTGCTAAAGAAACCAGAAACTATCTAAGACGAGTGACTAAGCGGCAAAGAATGTATGCAAGCTGGCTATAAGCCCCGCAAGTCCCTCTCATATTACCTGAGATGCTAGAAATAATGGTAACTAAACGATTAGAAACTATTAATTAATATGAGTATTAGGTAAACGATGCAGCTTTTAATCTTACCAAATCTGCCGAAATATCTTACTTTTACCCCTTATTATTTTTTTATTGCTTAAGCAATAAAAATAATTTCATTAAACACCAAAATTTTAGTAATTATCAAAAAATTAGTATTGATTGATTGACGAAATTTATATCAAATATGAGGTTAGTTTTTAAATACAAGATAAAAAGTAAAACAATTAAAATACAACTTTTAAGTGGTATTCATTAAGAAAGGAATAAATTATGAACAAATTAAAAGGACTATTTATATTCATTTGTATTTTCTATAGTTTCACATTCGCAAAATCCTATAGTGGTTTAAAATATGATGTGTTTTTTGGCTCCATGGGAAGTGCAAGAGCTGAGTCCCTGGGACGGATTCTATCTGTAGATGAACAGGCCTTTTCATTTGTATCCAACCCATCTTTTTTAACCCACCAAAAAGGTTTACATTTTGACTATTCTAATAGCTACTATAGAGATAAATATTTTGATGAAAATTACTATAATTTTAGCGGAATAAAATATAATTACAGAAATCATCATTTTGGCTTAAATTTTCTTTTTATCAACAAAGAAATGTCCCGTATAACCGGTAAGGATAATCCCAATTATAAAATAGTTTCATTTTCATATGCCAGACCATGTTTTAATTTTATCCATTTTGGGCTTAGAACTAATATATTTATTGATGATCTATATAAGAATAATAGAAAGTATGGTTATTATACTGACTTGGGGTTATATAGGACAGAACAAGTCCTAAATAATAGTAGATTCAAAGATAAACTGCAATTTGGTTTACAATATTCTAATATTTTTAATCAAAGTGTGGACCTTGATTATAGTGCCTTATTATTCCCCTCCATTTTGAGAGTGGGATTAAAAAATGAACTATACTATAATGATAATAATCCTGATTTCTATTCTGCTCCCTATATTCTAAAAGTTACAACTGCAATTGAATACCAAAATGTTACTAATAGTAAATATTTTTCTGGATTAAGATATGGACTTGAATTAGGCTTATTTGATATATTATTTGGAAGATATGGATATTATAGGATAAAACAGGAAGAACATCCTGAGACTCTGTATCCGGAGCAGTATAGGGATTATATAAGCGAGCCTACTTATGGTTTTGGAATCAAATTTGAATTGCAAAGATATTTTAAAGATTTGATACCATTAACTATTAATATTGATTATACAGAACTCGAGAATCCAGCAGATTATAAGGCTGTTGATTTTGGGGACTTCAATATTCTGGATATTGGCATTAATTATACACTATAGCGATTTGCAAAAGTTTTGTCTGATGTAGCATAACTATCCTTAGTTGTGGATTTTCCTGAAGCCTTCAATAGGCTGAAGGGAAAAATAGATTTAAATAGTATTTAAGATAAATTATATATACTATTTTATAAGACGCCTTATATGAAAATCGCTATATAATAGGATAAAGGCATTTTTAAAATTATTCTCGCATTAATAAAAATATTTGTAATATTCTAAAAAAATCAACTACCTCGGGGCAAGCCCCAGAGGTATGTAAAGGAAAATTACTTTATATGAAAAAACTTATTTTTCAAAATGTTTGCTATAACCCCGAGGCAAGCCTCGAGGAATTCTTTTGATTAAAAATAATGATGTAATTAATAAGTCCAATCTTTTGACATCTTCTCTCTTCCATTATTTTCGATTACCCTTAAAATTTTAAACTTAGATGGGTCAACATGTGCCCTGGTTGTACCGAATTATTAAAAATCCTGGTTTGATTTTTATTACTTTTTAATTAGATTTATTGAATTATGATTCGAAATTATTCTAAATAATTAAAGGGAGGAGGAGCAATGCAGTATTTGACAAAATTTTTCATATTCTTTATACTAATATTATTTTTCAGTTCCATAATTGCTCAGGAGAGTTTACCATATCAAAATCCAGATTTGAGCTTTGACAAACGGGTTGATGATCTCCTATCCAGAATGACATTGGAGGAGAAGGTCTCCCAGATGCTCAATGATGCACCGGCAATTGAACGTCTCGATATACCTAAATACAATTGGTGGAATGAATGTTTGCACGGCGTTGCCAGAGCTGATATTGCGACTGTCTTTCCCCAGGCGATTGGATTAGGAGCGACCTGGAATCCTCAATTAATTAAACAAGTAGCAACTGCGATTTCCGATGAAGCCAGAGCTAAACATCATGAGTATGTCAGACGAGGTGTCAGAGAGATCTACAAAGGTTTAACCATGTGGTCTCCGAATATCAACATTTTCCGGGATCCAAGATGGGGCCGGGGGCAGGAAACTTACGGTGAAGACCCCTATCTTACCTCCAGGATTGCAGTATCTTTTGTAAAAGGGCTGCAAGGGAATCATCCCAAATATCTTAAATTAGTCTCCACACCAAAACATTATGCTGTGCATAGTGGACCGGAACCCGCTCGTCACCATTTTAATGCCATGACAACAAAAAAAGATTTATATGAAACCTATTTGCCGGCTTTTAAAGCAACTGTACAAGAAGCTGATGCCTACTCAGTAATGGGAGCTTATAATCGCTACCTGGGTGATGCCTGTTGTGCCAGTGAATTACTATTAGATGAAATTCTGCGAGATAATTGGGGCTTCAAGGGATACGTTGTTTCTGATTGCGGAGCCATAAACGATATTTTCGCCCATCATAAAATGGTAGATAGCAGGGCCAAGGCAGCGGCCATTGCTGTCAAAGCAGGCTGTGATCTTAACTGCGGCTATGCTTACAATAGCCTTGTCGAGGCTGTTAAACAGGGCTTTATTACAGAAGAGGAAATAAATGTATCTGTTAGACGCCTGTTAAAAGCACGGTTTAAACTGGGTATGTTTGATCCTTCTGAAACAGTACCCTATGCTCAAATTCCAATTTCAAAACTCGATTGTGAAGAGCATCGAAAACTTGCTTTGCAAGCCGCCAGAGAATCATTAGTGCTACTAAAGAATGAAGAAGATATCCTACCCTTAGACAAAAGTCTCAGCTCAATTGCTGTCATAGGTCCAAATGCTGAATCTTTACCTGTATTACTTGGAAATTACCATGGCACACCTTCTTACTATGTTAGTGTTCTTGATGGGATAAAAAACAGAGCCCCCAAAGACACTGAAATAAATTATACTAAAGGCTGTAATCTTGCTGGCAACAAAGAAGTTAAAACCCTGGTACCTGAGGATGTATTCGACACCAAGAATAATAAAGGGCTTACTGCAAAATATTATGACAATCCGGATCTACAGGGTAAACCTATTACAACTCGTAGGGAAGAAAATATTGATGCGAACTGGTATTTTAATCCGGTTGATGGTTTACCCAAAACAAACTTTTCTGTACAATGGACGGGTAGTATAGAAGTGGATGATTCGGATATTTATCAATTTGCTCTGGAGGGAGATAATGGCTTTCGATTTTACCTAGATGACTCATTAATATTTGAAAGCTGGCAAGATCAATCACTGCATACAATGTCAGGAAAATATTATTTAAAAGCCGGCAAAGAGTATCCTATTAAAGTTGAATATTACCATACCTCAGGATGGGCTCGCTTGAATTTGAAATGGGCCCGGCCCAATCAAGATTCACCTGAGCAAGCAATCCAACTAGCACAAAAGAGCGACGCTATAATTTTTGTCGGAGGAATTTCCGCCCAATTGGAAGGCGAAGAAATGGATATTGATTATGAAGGATTCGAAGGTGGCGACAGAACAGATTTAAAACTACCTCAAGTTCAAACCGAATTACTCAAAAAATTGCATAAAACCGGAAAACCAATAATCTTCGTTGATATGAGCGGAAGTGCCATGGCCATTAACTGGGAAAAAGAGAATATACCGGCAATAGTTCAAGCCTGGTACCCTGGTCAGGAAGGTGGCAATGCTATTGCTGATGTAATTTTTGGCAATTATAACCCCTCCGGAAAACTGCCCGTAACATTTTACACCTCCGTTCAGGAGCTGCCCCCTTTTGAAGAGTATAATATGCATAATAGAACCTACAAATACTATAATGGTGAACCTCTTTTTCCTTTTGGACATGGATTAAGTTTTTCCGATTTTGAGTACAATAATTTACAGCTGCATAAAAATAAAATCGAATCCGACCAAAAAACTGAAGTAACCGTTGATGTCACAAATACTGGAGAGCTTGCTGGTCAGGAAGTTATACAACTATATATCAAAGATAAAAAATCATCTGTTGACAGACCGCAAATGGAATTAAAAGGTTTTAAAAAAGTAAATTTTAAAACAAGTGAGACAAAAAAGATTTCTTTTGAGATCAATTCAGACATATTATCATTTTATGATATTGAGAGGGATAAATATGTTGTAAAACCTGGTAAATTCGAGATCATGGTGGGCTCATCTTCTAAAAAATACAAAAAAGTGGTTCTGGAGGTGAAATAATTAACATTAATGATATTTCAGATAGTTCATTAAATTTAGTGAGAGAGGGTGCTATCTCTAATTATTTCCACTATTTAAGTATATGTGTAAAATATATATAATTCTTTTCATAATTATCGATCCTGGCTTTCTGAAGTAAATATATTTACTTTTCATGTTAAAAATATTAAATTTTCGATATGAAAGATACGGGATGTAGCGCAGCCAGGCTAGCGCGCTTCGTTCGGGACGAAGAGGTCCCCGGTTCAAATCCGGGCATCCCGACCATTTATTTTATCATAACTAATTAGTCTATGATTGAAAATAAAATCCGAGAGCGGCTTTTTCACAACTGATGGAAAAATACCGGGTGTAATCCAATCTAAAATAAACGAGAGGTGTATTATGAATCACGGAAAATTTAGTCTTCCCGAACCGGTAAATGAACCGGTCCTTTCTTACCGGCCCGGCAGTCCGGATAAGAAAGAACTCAAAGCCAAGTTGAAAGAGCTTTCGCGGAAAACTATAGAAATTCCCCTAATCATCGGTGGTAAAGAAGTTTATACAGGAAATGTGGCCCAGGCCATTATTCCTCATGACCATCAACACGTATTAGCAAATTATCATAAAGCAGGCGAAAAAGAAATTGAAATGGCTATTGAAGCATCTCAAGATGCCTGGAAAACATGGTCCAATATGCCCTGGTTTGAAAGAGCAGCAATCTTTAGAAGAATGGCTGATCTACTTTCCGGACCCTGGCGGGCTACATTAAATGCATCTACAATGCTCAACCAGAGTAAAAATATTTTTCAGGCTGAAATAGATGCAGCCTGTGAATTGATTGATTTTTGGAACTTTAATACCAAGTACATGGAAGAAATATACGAAAGGCAACCTTATTCTCCGGATGGCATATGGAATAGAATGGAGCATAGGGCGCTGGAGGGTTTTATTTTTGCTGTCACTCCTTTTAATTTTACCAGTATTGCAGGTAATCTACCCACAGCTCCAGCCATTATGGGTAATACAGCACTTTGGAAACCAGCTTCGTCAGCCGTTTATTCAGCATATTTTACAATGAAACTCATGAAAGAAGCCGGGCTCCCTGATGGTGTTATAAATTTTATACCAGGTTCCGGGTCTAAAATCGGACCTAGCGTTCTTCGCCATCCCAAATTAGCTGGAATCCATTTTACCGGTAGTACCCATACATTCCAAAATATGTGGAAGACTGTCGGAGAAAACATTCATAATTATAATTCTTATCCCAGAATAGTGGGCGAAACCGGAGGAAAAGATTTTGTTTTCGTGCATAAAAGTGCAGATCCCGATGAAGTCGTTACCGCTTTGATCAGAGCCGCCTATGAATATCAAGGCCAAAAATGTTCGGCAGCATCCCGAACTTACCTTCCGAAATCATTATGGCCAGCAATTAAATCTAAATTGTTAGAACAAATCGAGACCATAAAAATGGGCGATGTTACCGATTTCACCAATTTTATGAACGCCGTTATTGATCAAGCTGCGTATAACAGCATTATGAGTTATATTGATTTTGTAAAAGAAGCTGATGAGGCTGAAATATTAATTGGTGGTGAAGGCGACGATAGCAAAGGTTTTTTTATTGAACCTACTGTTGTCTTAACATCAGATCCTCACTTCAAAACTATGGAAGAAGAGATATTTGGCCCTGTTTTAACTATTTATATTTACAAAGACGAAAATTACGAAGATACACTAGAACTCTGTAACAATACTTCTCCCTATGCCCTGACAGGAGCAATCTTTTCCAAAGACCGACAAGCGCTAAGCAAGGCAACTGCTATTCTTGAACATGCAGCCGGTAATTTTTATCAAAACGATAAACCAACAGCTGCTGTTGTAAGTCAGCAACCTTTTGGTGGAGGCCGAGCCTCTGGTACGAATGATAAAGCAGGCAGTCCACTCAATCTTATGCGCTGGGTATCTCCCCGTAGTATTAAGGAAAATTTTAATCCGCCTACAGATTATCGTTATCCCTTTATGGAGAAGAAATAATTTGATTTAGAATACAGTTACGGACAAAATATCAAAGCGCCCCGAATGATCATTCGGGGCGGCTCTAATATTAAGTCAGACAATCCTCTTTATTCAACTTTGCTAATATCAAAATCCTCGGGTCTGCCAATCGGCCGCATTTCAATTTTATGTTTTTTCATCGCCCTTTTCAGAGCAAGTTTTTCAAAAAACAGATAGATAATAGGAATTAATACAAGCGTTAGAACTGTTGCCAGAATCAATCCACCAATAACAGCTCGAGCCATTCCCACCCAGAGTTCTGCTCCGGAGCCAAGTTTTAAAGCAATTGGTACCATAGCAAGAATAGTAGTCAGAGCAGTCATTAGAATTGGGCGCATTCTACGTTTTCCACCGGTGAGGATTGCCATCCAGAGGTTGTAGCCATGTTTTTCACGTAGCTGATTTATATAATCCACCAGGACAATTCCATTATTTACTACGATTCCAACTAGTAAGACCATACCAATTAGAGCAGTTACACTTAAAGATGTACCAGTAAAAAACAGGGCCCAAATAGCTCCCATTATGGCCAGTGGCACAGTAAATATAATGATGAAAGGATCAAGCAAAGATTCAAACTGAGACGCCATTACCATGTAAACTAAAAAAGCAGCTACAATAATAGCCACGCCCAGCCATTTGAATGATTCCTGCATATCTTCTGCGCTTCCACCAACTTCCCAGCGAAAATCTGTTGGAAAATTAATTTTAGCCATCTCTTGTTCTACTTTACCAAGAGCCCCCTGGAGATCATTATCAGAAACACTACAGGTGACACTGACCATTCTTTCCTGGTTTTCTCTGTCAATTTGCGTATCTGATTCTCCTGTCACTATCTCTGCTACATTTTTAAGAGGTATTTGTTGGCCTGTCATAGAAGTAAGAAAAATATTTTTTAAATCCTTCTTACTTTGCCGGAAATCTTCCTGATATCTTACTCGAACATTATATTCATCACCTGCTTCGCGATAACGAGTTGCGATTTTTCCTTTCACAGCTGTTTCGACAGCGTTGGCGACCTGGTTTACATTGAGCCCCAGGGCAGCTACTCTGTCCCTATTAATCCTAATCTGATATTCTGGTTTGGGAAGGGAATAACTCTTATTAATATCAACAATATTATCGAACTTGCTAATTCGTTCGGCAACTTGGTCTCCTAGTTCTCTGGCAGTACCACGGTCAAAACCAAATATTTTAATCTCGATATCACCACTACTGCCCATATTCATACCGCCTTGTTGAAATCGAATGTCAGCGCCCGGAATATTCTCGAATCTTTTCCTTAAGGTATCCTGAATTTCAAATACACTGCGTTTTCTTTCTGAAACGTCCGGTAGGGTAACCATCATATCACCTTGATTGGAACCACTACCAAACATAGCAGCCCAACCTTCCTGAATACCAAAGCTAGATTCAATATTAGTGGCCTCAGGGACTTCTTCCCGAATAATATTTTCAAGTTTCTCAAAAGTCTCATTAGTGGAAGTAAGCGAGGCTGCCGATTCTCTTTCAACTGTGATTTCCATCATAGAATTATCTGTCTTAGGCATAAATTCTCCACCTAGCTGAGGCGCAATGAGTACAGTTCCAATTATCAAAATTATAAGCCCACCTATAAAAATAAGTTTGTGAGATAGGAAATAATCAAGAATTCTTACATATATTGTTTCCATATTATTCAAAAAGTTACCAATACCTGAATCCATTTTTTGCAAAATTTTACTTTTGGTTTTCAGATCTTTGGAAAGTAGTCGGGACGATAAAAGTGGGATCAGAGTAAGAGCCACTAATAAAGATACTGACAACGAACCAACGATTGCAACCACCATATCGTTGAACATTACACCGGCAATTCCGGGTACAAAGAAGATAGGTACAAAAATGGCCAGGGTGGTGAGAGTTGAAGCAATAATAGCCATTCCCACCTCTGTTGTTCCCTCATCGGCAGCAATATTTATATCCTTGCCCTGTTCTTTATGTCGATAGATATTTTCCAGGACCACAATCGAGTTGTCAATCAGCATACCGATCGCCAGAGCCAGACCTGCCATAGATATAATATTCAATGTTAAGCCCGCCTGCTGAAGGACAAAGAATGTAATTACAATCGAAATCGGAATTGATATCGAGGCAATCACCGAACTACGTACATGTCTTAAGAAAAACAGGATCACAAGAAAGGCCAGGATAAAAGCCTGAATTCCCGTATTGGTTAAATTACTCAATGATTTTTTAATAAAATCGGCCTGATCCCAGAGAATATTAAATTTAACCCCGCGGCCCATTGATTGCTCAATTTTGGGTATCTCATTTTCAATATTTTCAACCGTTCTAACAGTATTCGCATCTGACTGTTTCTGGACGATTATCATAATAGCTTCTTTTCCATTATTCCGTAAAACCTCAGTTTTTTCTTGATAACCGTCAATTACTTTAGCTACATTCTTTATGTAAATTGATTGTCCTTGATGTGACCCGACAACAGTATTTCTGATCTGATCAACATTTTCATAGTCACCATAACTTCTCACAGCAAATTCCTGCTGTTGATCATCGATCAGTCCGCCCGGAATTTGCAGATTTTGCATGCCAATGGTTTGAACAATATTACTGCTTGAAATACCGTGAGCAGCCAATTTTTCCGGATTCATCATCACCTTTATTTCCCGGGTAAGTCCTCCTGATGAATAAGCCGATGCTACTCCATTTATTCTTTCAAACCGGGGGTTGATCTGTTCATCTACCAGTTCTTTTAATTCAGCCTGACCTATATTATCAGAAGTGACAAACATAAACATGATCGGTTGCATACTGGGATTAAAGGCAAAGGTCATGGGTTCTGAAGCTCCATCAGGCAAAACATCACGAACAAAATCAATCTGTTTTCTCACATCAATCTCAGCCTGATCCATATCTGTTCCCCAGTCAAACTCAAGTAGTAGTGTAGATGAGCCGGACTTCGACCAGGAAGTTATGGTTTCTATGTTTTCCACCGAGACAACAGCGCTTTCCAGAGGTCGAGAAACCGTGTTTTCTATATCTTCCGGGCCAACCCCTGTGTAATCTGTCATTACTCCGATTACAGGGAAAGTAATGTCGGGATATAGATCAAGTTTGAGATTACTAAGTCCATATATTCCAAATCCAATTAGAATCAGGTAGATCATTGCAAAGGTAACGCCTCTTCTAATTGATAATTTTGATATTTTCATAATCTATCCTCTATACTTTTATATTTTACTATAATTAATCGGTAACAATATTAACCTTTGAACTATCAGCCAGTTTGTACTGACCCCGGGTGACAAGAGTCTCTCCTTCTTTGAGACCTCCAACTACTTCTATTTTATCATCGGTGATCACGCCAGCTTCAATATCGCGTCTATAAGCAGTAGAATTGTTTACCACAAAGACATGGCGATTAACCACAATTTCTGTATTAGATAACTCACCGCCCAAATGATTTCTGGACGTTCTTTCAATAACTGCATAGGAAGGAATAACAAGAGTATTTTGACTGCTTTCAGTAACTATATTTACGGTAGCATACATTCCGGATTTCAATTTTTTATCATCATTTTTCAAGACAACTTCTACTGTAGCAGTACGAGTCTGAGGGTTTATGGTGGGATAAACTTTTTCAACCTGGCCTTTAAAAATCGTATCAGGATAGCTATTCACTTCTACATAAACCGGATTGCCTTTTTGAATCTGGCCGAGGTCTTCTTCCACGACATCAACTTTGATTTTTACGCGTTCCATATTGACAATACTATAAGCGGGTCGTTGTGGCGAAGTCTGATCTCCGAGATCATAATTTCTTGCTGAGACAATACCAGTAATCGGTGCTTTTATAAAACTGTCATTATAATTTTCCCGTGCACTTTCAAGAGCTGCCTCAGCTTGCTCTAAACCGGATTTAGCAGATTGCTTTTGAGTCTTAACAGCATCATACTTGGATTTACTAATAGCGTTTTCTTTGTATAATTTCTTAGTTCTTTCCCATTCAGTGAGGACGTTTTCATAACTAGCACGGGCTGATTCAAGGCCAGATTTAGCCTGTTTAACGGCCTGTTCAAGCTGTGTATTTTTAACAGTGGCCAGTAAGTCCCCTGCCTCTACCCAATCATTTACCTCGGCTTCTACAGAAGTTATTTTATTTGGTATTTGAGAATATACTACGACTTCATTATAACCTTCAATATTACCTAAATATCTGACAGCATTTTCAATTTTACCTTTATCTATAGATGTCACATAAACAGGAATCTGCTCCTCTTCATCGCTGTTAGCGTCTGCTTGACTTTGATTCTGACAGGACATCGTTAATAGGGCAACAATAGAAATACAACCAATTAAAATTACTTTTACTCTACTCATTTTAATCTCCTTAATCTTCTATCTATAGTTCATTAATTGCTTTTTTTAGATCGGCCAGAGCCAGATTATATTCCAGCAGTGACTGCTGATAATTCATTCTAGCCTGTTTCAAAGATAAATTGGCATTCAGCACATCAAGTTGTGTGCTTGCCCCTTCTGCATACATCAATTTTGCCAATCTTAAGGCTTCTTTAGCCTGTTTTATTGTAAGCTCTTGAGTACTAACTTTTTCTTCAGCCTCCTGCATTGACAGGTAAGCATTCTTTACTTCCAACTTAATTCCATCTAAGGTTGAACTTTTCTGTTCTCTGGTCTGATTCAATTGCACTTTGGCCTGCTGGACTTGAGAATGTTTTTTAAAACCATTAAATAGAGGTATACTTAAAGATAAACTGGTACTAAAGGATTTATTAAAGTCATCAGAATTAAAATCAAAATCATTCCGCATACCCTGATATTGATAGGAGGTGCTTAGGTTTAAAGATGGTAAGCGGGAGCCTCTGGCCATTGCAAGTTGTTTACTGACAATATCTTTTCGATTTTCAATAATATTCATTTCCGGGCGATTACGGGTAGCTAGTTCTATTAATTCCTTTAAACTTTTATCTAAATAAGGACTCTGTTTATATTTCAAACTATCTTTAAATACAAATTCCATTTCTTCATCCAGACCAAGGGTGGTTGTTAATTGTGAAATAGACATTTCAAGTCTGTTCTTAGCGGATAAAAGATTGGGCTTTAAATTTGCCAGCTGAACTTCGGCTCTGAGGAGGTCCAGTTTGGATGCTTTTTCCTGATCATAGAATTTCTGAACCTGTTCCAGGTTTTCCCGGGCTGATTTTACTGCCGCTTTGCTAACGCTAACTGCCGATTTCGCAAACAATGTATTATAATAATTGGATGTCACTCTTTTTATCAAAGACTGTCTGCTATTTTCGAGTTCAGCTTCAGCAATATCAACACTTATCTTTGATATTTTATAACTATTCAATAACGAGCCGCCAGTAAATAAAGGTTGTTGTAATTGCACTCCATAGGAGAAGACATTCTCCAAACCAAAAGCCATCTGAAGGTAATCAGGCATCATATCAACAGAATTGATCATTCCCTGACCTTCCTGGATTAATTCCTGATCATCTATCTTCTGACCAACAGTTTTTAAAGCTCCACCAACCTGGGTATAAGTTGGCGCTAAACTGGATTTCAAAAAATTTGGAATCTTATTTTCCTGCAGATCCCAGGAATGTTGCAAGTTGGAAAAAGCATTAATTTGAGGCATAAAACCAGATCTGGCCTCAGTTACTTGCGCCTTTGCTTTTTTGACACCCTCTCGAGCCAATTTTACAGTAGGATTATTTTGGAGCGCCATGGATCGGGCTTTCTCCAGATCTAATTCAATTACCTCGGCGCTCATTTGCGTCATAAAAACACCGAATATTAATAATAGAATAAAGCTAAGTTTTACTCTCATTATGACTCCTTTTTATTTTCCATATTATTATATAAAAGAATATCTACCATTTGAGCGGCATCATCATATTCTATTCTATTACCGCCCATTACAAAAAATTCTTTTGTATGATAATTTATACCACCGATTAATAGAGCAAAAAAATGCTCGCTATTGACATTGGGTTTTAAGCATCCATTCTTCTTTTCTTCGTTAAGAAAATCTAACAATAAATTTCTATAATTACGAATTTCTTTTACATCATGTTTCTTAATTATCTCAGCAATATATTGCAGCCCATTTGTAAAAGCCCATGAAATGAATCTTTCTATTTCCGGTTCATCACAATGGATATTGAACCTTTCCGTCACTAAATTTATTAACTTCTCTCTAAAAGATCGGTCGGAATTTATGATATTTTTTAAGTGCTGATATCCATATTCTTTTCCTAATTCCATAATTTCTTTAAACATTTCTTCCTTATTTTCAAAATAATAATAAACCGCAGGTTTCGTAACTCCGGCAGATTCGGCAATTTCATGCATCGAAGTATTTTCATAGCCTTTTTCCGGAAATAATTGTATAGCCGCCTTAATTATTTTCCCTTTTGTTGAATCATAATCTATTTTCATTAAGTATCCTTTTTCAAACTTACTTACCGGTAAGTAAACTAGTCACTCTGTTTTCAAATGTCAAGTTTTTTTATTTTTTTTTATATTAATTATTGCCTAGCCTTAATATGATATTAATTTATGAAAATTGTTGTCACTTTTTTTTAATATTTTATAAACTTTCTTATATCAGAATTTTTTAGTAATATTTTTTCTAATAATTTACATTCTTTGATTTTCTGTTTTCTCATTATAATTTTACGAGTCAAAGATAAAAGTACAAGCCTGTAAATTAAGTGCTGAAAGTTAAAAAAATGATTAATTTAGGAATGTGATGGAGAGCAACTTAAAAATAAAAATAGTAAAAAATCTGAATGAATTGATAAAAGTCTTTATTGTGCGGGGCATTGTTTTCATTGAAGAACAAAATGTATCCTACTCGATTGAAAAAGATGAACATGAATTAGAATCTCAGCACATTCTAGCAGAGATGAATAATGAACCCATTGGAGCAGGTAGAATTAGATATATAGAGGATTATGCTAAATTAGAAAGAATTGCAGTGAGGAAAAATTATAGGGGGAATGGATATGGCCATCGGATTGTAGATTTTATGATGCAAACAGCCCGCAAAAATGGGTTTTGTAAATTTAAAATGCATGCTCAGGCTCATCTGATCGATTTTTATGCGGAGCATGGATTTGAAACCAGAGGAGAGAAGTTTAAGGAAGCCGATATTGATCATTATTTAATGATCAAAGAAGAAACTAAAAGTAATTAATCCTAATATAAATAGGTTAGTAACTTGGAATTAATTAAAGATAAGCATACATACTGGATGAAATTTGCCCTGAAAGAGGCGCAACAGGCCCTTTCTGAAAATGAAATCCCGGTGGGTGCTATTATTGTTCTTAATGATGAAATAATTGGAAAAGGTCACAATCAAAGAGAGGGTTTGCATGATCCTACAGCCCATGCTGAAATGATAGCTATTAGTTCTGCTGCTGAAACTATTGGTGATTGGAGATTAGAGAATTGCAGTCTGTATGTCACACTTGAACCCTGCCCTATGTGTACAGGTGCTCTTCTGAATGCCAGGATTCCCAAACTCTATTTTGGTGCCTATGATGATGAGGCTGGAATGTGTGGTTCTAGAGATAATCTATGTCAACAAAACCTGCTCAATCATAATGTGACTTTTAGAGGAGGAATATTAAGATCAGCCTGTCAGCTTCTACTAGACGATTTCTTTGATAAAATAAGAAAAAAAAACAAATTAACCAGGTTTTTTATATTATATTAGAAGCTACATTGATATATGTTTAATCTTATGGGAATGGAATTAGAAACTTAATTTCAACAGAAAATACAAAGCATGTCAAAACTCAAAAATCGATTAAGAAATTTACCGGAAGATCATTTCAGCAATTTTTCTCCTCCCCTTTCACGATTATTTCTAAAAATATTTGGAAAGATAGTAGTACCTCTATTTTTTAATCTGGAGATCAAAGGAAAAGGTAATTTTCCGAATGAGGGACCTCTTATCATCGTCGGTAATCATGAGGGTGCTCTGGAAGCAGTTCTAATGGGCAGCTTCACTCCTTTGAATGTTGAAATGCTAGCCGGTTCGGAGTTCCCTCAGGAAAAAATTGTCAAAGTTGCAAAAGCTTTATATGGCTGTATTCCTGTTAAACGCATGTTCATGGACAAAGAGGCTCTTGAACTTTCTCTTTATATATTACAGAATGGAGGTGTGATTGGAATTTTTCCTGAAGGTGGTGTTTGGAATGTCGGAGAAATGGAGCCCAAATTAGGAGCAGCCTGGTTAAGTTATTATTCTCGTGTTCCTATCTTACCAGTAGCTTTCTCCGGTTCCAAAGGTGCCTGGCATAAAGCATTACAATTCAAACGCCCAACTCTTAAGATCAATGTAGGTGAAGTTATGCCTCCTATTGATGATGTTTCGGAAGATAATAAAAAAGCGGCTCTCAAAGAATATTCACAAAATATTTGGAATGTAATTGATGGCTTGGTACCAGAAAAAAGTCAGATAATCACAAATAGAAAATTCGATCTACAAATCCATCTGAAAGATAAAAATGGTAAGGCCCGCAACTTACCATGTGAATTAAAATTAATATATAAAAGTCACCTGAGCCAATTTCTTCACAATCCCGGTATTATTAAACTACTTAATAATAATCTTCAGATGCCTGTTGAGGTTTTAAAAGATCTTGAAAATTATCATCCTGCTAGAGAATTCTACGAAGCTACCGCCTCCATTCTCAAATATCTAAATAATAAAAATCCATACTTACTACTCTACCGGGTTGGTATTGACAAAGGGCTGAAAATGAAAAAAGGGATTGAAGAATTATCTAAATTAGCGGAATGGGCAAAAACTAATAATTTATTAATCCGGATAACACCGCTCTATGAATATGATCTTCCTGAAAAACAACAACATGTCATTAAAACCAAGCAAGACGAATTTGGTAAATGGATATAATTCTATTATATATTTTTAAGGATGAACCAGGATTTGATTATAATATTTATCCCAGCTATAGTATATAATGTCTTTGAAATCTTTTTTATCCATATCTTCAATATTCTTCATATCCTCAGAACTTATCTCAAAAATCGGCACTAAATCATATTCTTCCATCTCCAGATCATAATGGCGTAATTGATCAAAGACCCAATTAAAGTTTTTATTTTTTGTGTGATGAAGTAATGGCATAGAAATTCTGGCATTCTCTTTGAGAAATGCTATCGGAATCTGACCGGTAACAAAAGGTATGTCTATTAATGAAAGTGGCGGAATGGAAATTATCAGATCGTTAGCAGGTAATTTGGAAGAGATATCCATATAATATCCATAAATTACATTTATGCGCCAATCCATCCAGTATCTAATATTATCTTTAATTTGTTCAGGTTCGGAAATCGCTTCATTAATATATTCAGAGAATTCCCCCATACAGAAAGGGCAATAACAAAATGGAGGTTGGCTATGTTGCACATCCAGATCATTAGCCTTCCAGTTGAAAGGAAAGCTAAGCTCGGAAAATAAAAATGTGGTCGCACTCGGTAGTTGTTTTAAAATCTCCAATAAATTTTCCAATCTTTTTTCTGAAAGCGGATTATTGGGGCAGATAGGGTAATATTGATCGTTTTTTTTCTGATAATAAGGAGAATTATTATAGTTAACTGGCTCTGAAAAATTTTTATGAGCCCATATGTAGGAAGATTGGAAAACATCAATATCGATTATGATCTCTAAACCAATTTTGTAAGTTAATTCCACAATCTTTTTTAATGGTAAGAACTCGCTATTAATATCATTTATAGAATTATCAGAAGGTTGCCGGGCAGCAGGGATTACCACACCTGTGAAGCCGGCCCTTTTTATTTGATTTATATCTTCCAAGAATTTATCTTCTCTCAATTCTTGTAATTCATATTTTATATATTTTGCCATTCACAATCCATTCTAAAACTTAAAAACTAAACGGTTAATCCTGCAATCAACAGACCTACAGCAGCTATCAAACTCAATAAACTCATCTTTTGTAGAGTCTTATTTTTCATTTTTAATATTGCAGTCAGTAATTTTTCTTTTCTGGATGAAAATATAACATACAAGATTCCATCAATAAACAGAAGGATCCCAATTAGCAAAGGGATAAGGCTAAATTTCGTATTATTCTTAAAGTAGAGAATACCTAAAGCCATAGCTATTTCAACCACACCATAAACCATGATCAAGTTATTATTAATAAGCATTAAATAGAGTTTTTTCACTAAGCCGGGTTTATAAATCAATAATGTAGAAGTTATCAAAAATAAACAGCTCAAAATTAGATAAAGTAAAATCATATTTTTACCAAATTAATTATAAAAGTGATCGATGACTTTTCTTATCATTGGTGTTTTGACAAAAATTGCTTTTTCCGGGCAGATCTCCTGACAACAATAACAACGAATACAACTACTATAATTATAGCTGGGATAATCATTCTTTGTCTTTCTGGATAATGATTTAGGATCAGTGGGACATTGTTCAATACAGGCTCCACATTTAATACAATCTTGCTTATCTATTACCGGTTTTCTTGAGAGCCAATTTTTTAGAAATTGCATTCTAAGAATAGGATTGAGAGGATGACAACTAGCGTCTGATCCTCTATAAACATCGTAATCTTCAATTATAAAATCATCTATATTATCACCAATCAATTCAATATTATCCAAATCAGTATTGCCCAATCCCAGTTCTCTCCCATAATAATTGGTACCAACTTTTTCAGGATCTAAATTAACAATTTTGGCAAAAACTGTATCGAGAGCCACCGGATCCTTTGAAAAAAGCAGAACATTGACAGGCCGCATATTACCCGCATTAGGGCCATTGCCCTCCATTCCCATTATACCATCAATAATATGTAATTTTGGTTTGACTAATAAGCATAATTCTACAAGCATTTTTGAAAAATCTGCTACTTCCGGCAATTTTAAATGGAATTCTGCTTTTTCCAAACCTGAAACACAACCAAAAATATTTTTCACCGCACCGGTTATTCTGGTAAGATTATGAGTTTTAAATTTTGCGAGATTTATGAGTGTATCGCTGGCCAGCACTTCCTTTGCTATTTTAAATTTCCTCGTCTGACCATTTTCCTTGTAAAACACCTCTTGGCCTTCTTCAAAACTTTTTAATTTTATATTAAACTCCTCAGCAACCTCCTGTAAACCTGAGACTTTTGCAACCTTTTCTACACTACTTCTACCCGGAGAGTCACCATACTTAACATTATCGCTGACTTCCAGAGTCTGTTTCACCATAGCCCGAAAAACACCGGGATGAGTAGTCACACCTTCTTCAGGAGGATGATCACTAAGAAAATTGGGCTTTAATAGAACATAATCTTCAGGTTTAATAAACTGCTCAATCCCACCCAGAAGTTTAAGGCCTCTGGCAATTGCCGTATTGACTTTTTCCTGATCATAAGAATCACATTTGACCAGAGCAACCTTAGATTTCTTATTTTGTTTATTCATTATCTACCATTTCCCTGGTTTTCATTTTACGCCAGTTACCTTCAATTACAATTACAAATTCTCCCCGCGGTTTCACATTTTCAAAATGTTCTTTAATTTGGCTGGCGAATCCTCGTAAATATTCTTCATGCATCTTGGTCATCTCACGTCCTACCACAACTCTTCTATCACCTAGATATTTAATTACATCTTCTAACGTACGAATAATCCGGTATTTGCTCTCAAAGATAATGATCGTCCTGGGATTATCCTTTAATTCTTCAAAGGCTGTTTTCCGTCCTTTTTTCTTGGGTAGAAATCCTTCAAAGGTAAATTTATCAGTTGGAAAACCCGAAGCCACAAGGGCTGTCAATACTGATGAAGCGCCGGGAATAGGTACAATCTCAATTTCGTTTTCAGTAGCCTTTTGCATCAATCGATAACCAGGATCACTGACAGTGGGAGTTCCTGCATCTGAAATCAGAGCTACATCCTCCCCAGTCTGAATTCTATCTATCAATTCTGACGACCGCTTTTCTTCATTTTGCTCGTAATAACTGATCTTTTTAGTATCTATATTATATTCCCTAAAAAGTATCTCAGATTTACGAGTATCTTCGGTAGCAACAAGATCAACTTTCTTAAGTACTTCAACAGCCCTAAATGTGATGTCTTTTAAATTGCCAATTGGTGTGGCAACAATATATAGTTTTCCTCTTTTCATAGCCTGTAATATACAAATCTGATATTCAAATTTCTATAATTAATATTTCTACTTATCTTCCATATTGGCCTTCGAATCTTTGAATAAAATGTACTTTGTAATATTTTTACCATAATATTTTTAATCAGCAATAATGCCCTGCATTAAAAATTCAGTATAATTCATAAGATTTTATTTGTTAAATTAGAATTATATTTATATCTTCAGCTGTTAATTTTCTGTGAAAACTAACCTAATACTGGATTACCTATGAATAAATTATTAAAACTCTTAATCTTAATAAATTTTTCAACCCTGTTGATCATTTCTGCGAAACATTGTAGCAGTTCAATAAATCAGAATAAAGAGCATGGAGATATAATTCCTCAAATTTCAGCTGCATATAGGCAGGATGTTAAAGATGCATTATTAAAAGCGGGAACAAATGCCCAGGAAATTCTGGATTTTATAAGAAAATGTCAGCCCCATCATCAAGAATCAGCTGCTTTTTTAGTAGCCAATATGCCCGCCAGAGACCTAAAAAATTTAACATCAAAATTTTTATTAGATAATCTTAATTGGGCCTATAAGGCCTTTAATCAAAGTCCCTGGAAAAATGAGATATCTAAAGAATTATTTTTGAATTATATTCTTCCCTATGCCAATGTTAATGAACGACGTGATAATTGGAGAGAAGATTTTTATACTAAATTCCGTCCTTTAGTAAAAAATATCCAACAACCTGGCTCAGCAGCCGTTAAATTAAACCAAAAGATATGGGATATTATCAATGTGCACTATACTACAGAGCGGCCCAAGCCGGATCAGAGCCCTTTCGAATCTATCCAGGCACAGGGTGCTTCTTGTACAGGATTATCGATAATACTAATTGATGCCTGCAGAGCAGTTGGAATTCCGGCCCGCTTTGTAGGAATCCCGGAATGGGTGTATGTTCGGGGTAATCACTCCTGGGTTGAAGTATGGGATCAGGAATGGCACTATCTAGGAGCCGGTGAGCCAGGGCCACTGAATCAAACCTGGTTTACAGACAGAGCAAAACATGCTAGAGCTCAAGATTCACTCCATAGTATTTATACTGTATCATTCAAAAAAACTGACTCAATTTTTCCCTGTGCCTGGGATCCAAATATAAATTATGTGCATGCATCTAATATAACGGCGAGATACTCCGGCAAAAAATCCGAAAGCGATGAAGTATCACTATCGATCAGAGTATTTTCACAGGGAAAACGAATTGCAGTACCTATCCGACTCCTATATAATAACAAGACATTAGGAAAAGGAAACAGTCCTGATACTACAAATGATCTAAATGACAGACTTAATTTCATTGTTTTACCGAACAAAACCTATCAATTACAAATTAGATGTGAAAAGGAAACAATTACAAAAACCATAAAAGTTGGCTCTAATCAATTCCAGAATTATGATATTAAGTTATAAAATTTATGCTATTAGATAAAATACACAAAAATTTTCCTCTATAAATGATCACAATTCAATCCATCTCGATAAGATCTAATTACTGGCTGGATTAGCATAAAAACGGCATATGTGATCTTGAAAGGCTCAACAGTGGCTTTCCCACCTCAAAAAGGAGCCATCCTTTGACATATTCTTATTAAAGCATTCTTTTTCTTTCCCCTAATTCTTTTTAAACTTATTGTATATTAAAAATGTTATATTTTATTATCGGAGCGATTTAATGAAAAAATTTATTTTGACATTGGGAGGTATAGTGTTTCTATTCAGTTGTGGTTCAAATAAAGCAGCTCAGAAATTATTCAATAATGCAAAATCTATATCAGATAAAACATTCACATATAAGCAATTAGAAAATTTGCCGGAGCCTGTCCAGCAGTATTTCCAATATGCTCTAAAAGAGGGGCAACCTTATATCAGTTATCTGCGCTTAAAACATGAGGGAGTATTTAAAACCGGACAGGGAAAAAAGTGGATGAATATCAAAGGCAAACAGTATTTTATAGGCTCAAAACCAGGCTTTGTCTGGATTGACAAAACAAAATTATTCAAAGCCGTAGATGCTTATATTAATGGAAAAGGCAGATTAAAAGTATATTTATTATCTTTGATTCCCATTGTCAATCAAGAGGGTCATAAGATCGACCAGGCGGAATTGCTGCGCTGGCTAGGGGAAAGTGTCTGGCTGCCGACCAATCTACTACCTTCCAAAAATAAAAAATGGAGTTCAATAGACTCCACTACTGCACGTTTATCCTATACTCACAGAGATCATAAAATATACTATGACATGACTTTTAATAATAGAGGCCAAATTACAAAAATGAGAACCCAGCGCTATATGGGTACCGGTGAAAAAGAAATTTGGCAGGGTAAAGTTAGTGAATATGTAAAACTTAATGGCATGCACCTTCCTTCCCGGATTCAGGGTATCTGGAAACTGGATTCAGGGGATTATAAATATGCCGATTTTAAAGTACAAAAGTTCGAGTATGGGGTGCCGGAAGAATTTTGATTATTATCTAATCAAAATTTTTGGTTGACATTTTCCATCATTCTCAATATCCTATTTTGGTTATAAACAGACTATTTTGGTAAGTATTATGGCATCTTCAGGACTTCGTATTATATCATCAATTTTCAGCTTTTGCCTCTCTACCTCTATGGATAGTTTTATTTTGGCT
>JAIPHI010000017.1 GCA_021735285.1 Fidelibacterota bacterium
GGACTTAGAGCCATCACTTAATTTTTCAGGGAATTGTGCATATTGACAGGAAAGATCACAATATTTCATAACTTAATCCTAAAATGATATTAAGGCAGTCTATAACATCTAAAATAACTCATTAATCTACTAAAATATGAAATCCTATCCAAATAATTGTTTGATTAAATACCAATATTTAATATACTAAAACTACACACCTATATACTACCGAACTACAATAAAACACTTTCAATATACTTAAAGTTTATTTATATACTTTAAGAATACCTATAGTATTTTATTAAACACTTAGTATATTAATTGACTTTCAATTATTTTTAGTATATATTTAGTTGTTTAGCATGCATTTTATAGTTATTGAAATTTGAGGTGATAAAATGGCCTTTCCTTCATCAGAAGTTAAGAAGCTCATCCAGGACATTAAGCAAGACACACTTTTGAGCCCTCAAAAAATTGCAGATCGGATCGGTGTCACTAAATCGGCAATATACAATATTTTAAACGAACGCTATGAAACTGTCAGATCTCATCTAGTAGAGAGTCTATGTGTTGAATTTAATTACAGTTACAAAGTCGAAGACGATCTCCCCCATTTTTATAAATCCGGAACGGAAGCTGAGACTGAAAAGCTAGAACATGAAATTGAAGAATATCAGAATTACGATCAAATTTTGGATAAATATAATATCAGGAATCCTGCTCAGCTTGAAAAACTTCTAAAAATCGTTATGAGGGTTTTTGATCTGGATGAATTAAATTCAGAAATAATCGACAATTTATACACCTTTTCATCCGGTTTTTTGGCCGCAAAATGGTATCGGGATAACTCATAGCATTAATATACTAGAAAAACGACTTAGAATTGAAATTTGCCTTAAAAACCCCTGTTTTTGTATTTTTTGAAATTCTTTTTGTTAAAACTAGTGTTCTGGAATATTATTGGGATTGGACTGAACTTTGTAATGCTTATTCTACAATTTCGGATTATCTTATTTTTGGAGTAATTCTGTAATATTCTCAGGAGGATCTTCAGAAATATTGATGTATTAGAAACCTGGCTGTTTTATTTTACAGCTATGTAGGTTCATAATTGTTTATAAAATTTTTAGATATAAGGTTAAAAGTTGGTTGAAATATTATTTTAACATCTCTGCTTTCATTTTGCTTCTCTCAGCCATTGAGGCCTCGCTCAGCAAACACAACTTAGCAAGTTGTGCTACATGTAAAACAATTTGCCAAATTGTTTTATTGTAATCAGCCCCTAAATGGGGTGATTACAATATTTGAAACTATAATTAAAGATAAGGCTTATGGGAGGCTGTAATAGGAAAATCCAAGGTAATCCTAAGATTTTTGCAACACGCTTACAAGCTTAATCAAAATCCATGGTAAAACAGACAGGGATCTGATAAAATACTTTTTTTAATGTATGATAATTAACAAAAAAATTTTCATATATTGAGTTTCCATATAATATACACCAGAATTTTCGAAGACCCATTTTATGATTTTGAAGGTGGATTGAATTTTTTTCAGGCATACTCATTTTAATCGGAGTTGAGCCGAAAAACCGGGATCTTTATCAAGAGATTTGGCTTGCCGATTCTCGAAAACTGTTTTAAATACAATTTTCAAAACATGTTTATTCTATAAAAATATTGTCTTATTAAGAATGGTAGGATAGGAGTAAATAAAAAAATATTTAATTA
Source organism: Fidelibacterota bacterium (assembly GCA_021735285.1). Taxonomy (GTDB): domain Bacteria; phylum Fidelibacterota; class UBA2242; order UBA2242; family JAFGTP01; genus JAIPHI01. The sequence goes on from JAIPHI010000017.1 coordinate 1,713, forward strand.
ATATGAGAGGAGAAAATAATAAAAATCATTTATTAACTAAAAATTGATAATTTTATAGTTGATTAAATTAATAATATTTGGTATAATATGTTCCCAAATATGGTCAAGAAGGGATTAATTTCTTGACTGTTTCAAAAGTTGTTGTTAATTTTTTCACGTTGTGAATATTTTTATTGAACATCCGTAAAACAAAGGAGAATCTGAATGGATGTTAAATTGGATGACTTAATAAATCAAATTAAATCCGAAGGCGTCGAAGAAGCGCAAAAGGAAGCTGGAAAAATTGTTAAAGATGCCCGGAAAAAGGCTAATTCTATTGTGAAGGAAGCTGAAGAGGATGCCGAAACAATTAAGCAAGATGCAGAAAAAGAAGCAGAAAAAATAAAATCCAATGGAGAATCTGCTCTAAAACAGGCTCAACGCGATACAATTCTTACCACTAAGGAAAAATTGACCGAAATGTTTGACAATGTCTTTAAAGACTTGGTCAATGAAAAATTAGAGACCAAGGTTGTCGCCAATCTGATCCAAAAAGTGGTTGAACAACTGGGCGAAGACAAAGAATATGAGTTTACAGTGAATGATAAAGAAGTGCAAAAATTGCGCAAGGCAGTTTTTGCTAAATCCAAATCCAAACTCAAAGATACTGTCACAATTACAGCGGATAAAAATGTATCTGCTGGATTCAAAATCGGCCTTAAAGGCGAAGATATTTTTTATGACCTCACAGATGAAGGTATCTCAGAGTTTTTAATGACTTTCCTTAATCCGTCAATTAGAGAAATTTTGAGTAAATAATGGACAAATATTATTATCTAATTTCCCAGCTGCCTCTCTTATATTTTGATAAAGAAACATATATTGACATAGACTCCTTTCTGGAGGAAGCCCGCAAATGGATGCGAAAAGGTGATTTTAATTGTCTCAAGGTGATTGATATCAACCATACTCATCTGCGCAAATCCGATCATCCTGTTCAGAAAACCTACAAAGAGTTCGAAAATAGATTGAGATCGGAACTGGCGGAATTTCGCAAAGCTCGCAAAGAAGGACACGGTTTCAAGTCTGACCTGTTTCCTGAAACAATCACAAAAGAAAAGAATCCTCTGGAAGCAGAAAAAGAGTTAATGAGAATTCGCTGGGATTATATAGAAGAGTTAAAAACCGGACATCATTTTGATTTTGGTTTTCTGGTTTTATATTATCTTGAGCTTCAAATATTAGATCGTCTGGAAGCTTTTGATAAAGAATTAGGCATGCAAAAATTTAAACAATATACAGAAGTGGAATTATGAGTAAAACAAAAGGTAAAATAACCGGAATTAATGGAAATATGATCACCGTTAAAGTTGATGGTGATGTGATCCAAAATGAAATTGGTTACGCTGTTGTCGGAGAAGAAAAACTTAAATCCGAGATAGTAAGGATACGTGGCGATATCGCTTTTATGCAGGTTTTTGAAGACACGCGAGGCCTAAAAGTCGGCGATGTAGTTGAATTTACTGAGGAAATGTTATCAGTAGAAGTTGGCCCGGGTCTCCTGGGAATGGTTTATGATGGATTGCAGAATCCTCTGGAAGATATTGCTGAAGAATTTGGTTACTTTCTGAAACGTGGGGCCCTGGTAGAAGCACTGGATCGAGAAAAGAAATGGAATTTTAAACCAAATGTAAAACCCGGTGACAAGGTTACTGCGGGTTCGAAGCTGGGCTTTGTAGATGAAGGTATTTTTGACCATCCGATATTTGTTCCCTTTGATTTTCGAGGTGAAGCCGAAATCGATACGATTGTTAGCAAAGGTGAATACACAGTAGAGAAAAATATTGCTAAAGCCACAGATGAAAATGGCGAGCAACACGAGTTTCAAATGTATTTCACCTGGCCTGTAAAAGTTCCTATAGAAGAATATGAAGAAAGAAAACTCCCTGAGGATCCTATGGTAACTCAGACAAGAATTGTGGACACATTTTTCCCTATTGCTAAGGGTGGGACCTATTGTATTCCAGGACCCTTTGGCTCCGGAAAAACTGTCCTCCAGCAGGTAACCAGTCGATTTGCCCAGGTTGATATTGTGATTATTGCTGCCTGTGGTGAGCGTGCTGGTGAGGTTGTGGAAACATTGAAAGAATTTCCCGAATTGCAGGATCCCAGAACCGGTAAATCCCTGATGGAACGAACAATTATTATTTGTAATACAAGTTCGATGCCTGTAGCTGCTCGTGAATCCTCGGTATATACAGCAGTAACTCTGGGTGAATATTATAGACAACTTGGTCTCGATGTGTTGTTGCTTGCTGACTCAACTTCAAGATGGGCTCAGGCAATGCGGGAGTTATCAGGACGTCTGGAAGAAATTCCTGGTGAGGAAGCTTTCCCGGCCTATCTTGAATCTCGAATTGCCCAATTTTATGAAAGAGCCGGACTTGTAGAACTTGGTGATGGGGAACAGGGGAGTTTAACTATTGGTGGAACGGTAAGTCCTGCCGGTGGTAACTTCGAGGAACCTGTTACTCAGGGAACTCTGAAAGTGGTTGGTGCATTTCACGGATTATCTCGTGATCGTGCTAATGCTCGTCGCTATCCTGCTATTGATCCCCTGGAAAGTTGGACTAATTATAATAGTTTTATTGAACAGGATAAAGTTGACCGGGCTGTCGATGTTCTAAAGCGAGGAGATGAAGTTCACCAGATGATGACAGTGGTTGGTGAAGAAGGTACTTCGCTGGATGATTATGTTTTTTATTTGAAGTCGGAATTTCTGGATAATGTTTATCTTCAGCAGAACTCCTTTGACGAGGTAGATGGTAAGAGTTCAGTTCAGAGACAAAAATATGTATTTGACAAAGTTCTCCGAATACTTGAAGCCGATTTTGATTTTGAGGATAAGAAAGAGGCTCGTGATTTCTTTAATAAACTTCGTTCTATTTTTATCGATTGGAACTATGTCGATCTGGAAGATGATGAATTCCAAAAACAGGAAGGCGAAATAGATAAATACCTAAAGGAAAAAAGCGCAGAGAAGTTTGGTGAAGACAGGAAAGGTCTGGAAGATTTTTCAGACGAAGCGCAGCTCGAAGAAGAAATAGAAGAAGAGGAAAAACAGAAATCCGAAAAAGAAAAGACTGACGGCTCCCAAAAATCAAAAAAAGGGAACGCTGAGAAGGGAACCGATAAAAAATCCAAAGATGATAAATAAATGATCTACAGTAAGACAATATAGAAAGCAAAGAAAAGGCTAAAAATGCGTAAAGTCTATAGTAATATTTTAAAAATTGAAGGTGACGTAATAACAGTCCGAGCCGAGAATATTGCCAATGAGGAACTGGCTGAAATCACTACTTCGCGAGGAAAAACCCTTGCTAAGGTTATTCGTCTGGAAGATGATCTGGTGTATCTTCAGGTGTTTGCCGGGAGTAAGGGAATTTCGACAGGTGATGAAGTTCGTTTTCTTGGCCATCCCATGAAAGTTACCTATACGGAAAATATGTTGGGAAGAATTTTTAATGGTAGTGGTGAACCCAGAGATAGTGGACCTGCCCTGGAAGAGAATATGCTCGAGATTGGAGGTCCTTCGGCTAATCCTACCAAAAGAATTATCCCTCAGGAAATGATCAGAACCAATATTCCTATGATCGATGTTTTTAATTCTCTGGTTAAATCACAAAAATTGCCGATCTTTTCCATATCAGGTGAACCTTATAATCAGCTCCTGGCCAGAATTGCACTTCAGGCCGAAGCAGACATGATCGTTCTCGGTGGTATCGGTTTAAAATATGATGAGTATCTTTATTTTAGAAATACTCTGGAAGAAGGTGGTGCTCTGAATCGTTCGATCTTTTTCATGCATACAGCTGCTGATCCAAAAGTTGAATCCTTGATGGTTCCCGATATGAGTTTGGCAGTTGCTGAAAAATTTGCCCTGGAAGAAGATAAAGATGTGCTTGTGCTGTTGACTGATATGACAAACTTTGCCGATGCTCTGAAAGAAATTGCTATTACAATGGAACAGGTTCCTTCTAACCGTGGTTATCCGGGTGATCTATATAGTCAGCTGGCCTCCCGTTATGAGAAGGCCGTTGATTTCGAAGGCGCTGGATCGGTAACAATTCTGGCTGCTACTACAATGCCAGGCGATGATGTGACTCACCCAGTTCCCGATAATACCGGTTACATTACAGAAGGTCAGTTTTACTTACATGACGGTATGATCGATCCTTTTGGTTCTCTGAGTCGTTTGAAACAGCAGGTAAATGATAAAACCCGTGACGATCACCGGGCTATAATGGATAATATGATCCAGCTCTATGCTCAATACAAAGAGACAGAGGAGAAAAAATCCATGGGATTTCGCATGACTGAGTGGGATAAACGCTTACTTAAATATGGTGATAAATTTGTATCCGGAATGATGGACCTCTCGGTTAATATACCTCTGGAAAAAGCCCTCGATCGAGGCTGGAAGATTCTGGCAGAATGCTTTAAGAAAGAGGAAACAGGAATTAAATCGGAATTGGTCGATAAATATTGGCCCGATGGTACTCCTGAAATATCCGCCGAGGAAGGTCAAGAAGAAAAATCTGAGGAAGCCGATAAAAAAGAAGAAGTTACAGAAGAGAAAAAAGAAGAATAATCCAGGAAAGTTAATATATGGCTAAAATTCGTAAAACAAAAAACGAATTAAAAGCGCAGAAAGAAGCTCTGGAGCGGTATGAACGATTTCTACCGACCCTGGAGTTGAAAAAAGCTCAGTTGATCGCCGAGATCAAGAAGATTGGTAAAGAGATCGATAAAATTCGTAGAGAGATGGAGAAAACTGAAAAGGATATACAAAACTGGGTAGCGGTTTATTCGGAAGATATTGATCTGAATGATCTGTTCGAAGTTAAAGATATAGTTACCGGAGAAGATAATATCGCCGGTATCGATATAGAAGTCTTCGAAGATATCGATATTGAAGTGGAAGATTACGATTACTTCAAAATGCCCCTCTGGATTGACCGGGGACTGGAAGAAGTTATCGAATATATTAAATATAAAGCCAGAATTGTTATCCTTGAAAGGACCAAAGAAAAATTGGATAGAGAATTAACAATTACAATGCAGCGAATTAATCTATTTGAAAAGGTTAAGATACCGGAAACAAAAGAAAATATTAAGACTATTCAGATTTATCTCGATGATAGGCAGACTCAAGCAGTTGTGCGCGGTAAAATCTCTAAAAAGAAAATTCAGCAGAAAAAGGAGCAGGCTGCAGTATGATTATTCCAATGAAAAAGATCACCCTGTTTGTAAATGAAGGTAGGAAAGAGGAATCTCTTAATAAATTGAGAGAATTCGGGGCTCTTCATGTGAAGTATATTCAGGAACCGGTTTCCGAAGATATAAATACTCTGGAAAAAGAATTATCGCAAGCTGAAAGTGCCTTAAGAACTGTTAATAATCTGGAAGAAGAACCGGCAAATAGCACGAAAACATCTCAAAGTTCTCAGGAAATCGTCTCAGAAATTATTGCTATGAATGAGGAAAAAGAAGAATTACAGGAACAGTTACTGGAAGAACGAGGCAAACTTGTTTGGTTTAATATCTGGGGTGATGTCCAAAAGCAGGATATTGAATATTTAAGAAAAAATGATATTTACATTCGCTTATATGAAGTGGATAATAAAAGACTCGAGCAATTAAAAGAAGAATATCCGGTTTTTGTAGTAGAAAAATCCAAAACCATTAGTTATATCGCTTTTATTTCCCGGGATGAGGAAGTAAAACTGGACCAAAAAGAAATCTTACCTCCTGATAAATCAATGCAAGAAGTTAATAATGCGATTGACGAGCTTGAAAATCGATTAGATAAAATTAATCAAATCCTTCTTGCTCATAAAAACAATACTGAAGAAATTGAAGATTACATAAAAGAGCTTGAAAAGAAGCTGGAATACGTTCGGGTCTCAGAAGGTATGGCAGCAGAATCTGCGGTTGCCTATTTACAGGGCTTTTGTCCGCAAGAATTAATCGCTGATTTCAAGGAAAAGGCAGAAGCGGAAAATTGGGGCTATGTGATCCAGGATCCTGACGAACCCAATGAGGTCCCAACTAAACTAAGTGATACCAAATCCAAAAAATTAGTCGAGCCGATATATAATTTTATGGGAACTCTACCTGGCTATCAGGAATATGATATCAGCTCCTTATTCCTGATCTTTTTCGCTGTTTTTGTAGCTATGATTGTAGGTGATGCCGGATATGGTTTGATATATCTGGGACTAACCCTTCTGGCCAGAAAAAAGATGCCCGATGCTCCTAAGGATAACTTTCACTTATTTTATATTCTGAGTGGAGCAACAATCATCTGGGGACTTTTGACTGGAACAATTTTCGGTGCCCCGGCTCTACAAAATATTCCTCCGTTCAAATATTTAATAGTTGATAACTTAAATACTTTTGTCAGTGAAAATAGCTCCTTGATAATGTTCATTACCTTTGTGGTGGGCGCGATTCAATTAACCTTCGGCCATGTAATGCAATTAAAACGTAATCTGGACAGTCCTAAATTTTTGGCTCAGGTTGGCTGGATTGCAGTTGTATGGGGGATGCTATTTGTAGCAGAGAGTATAGTGCTCGGTGGTGAAGTAGTTCAGGGCGCAGTGAGTTTGACAACAGTCGCTTATGTCATAGGAGGCGGAGCAGTCCTGGTATTATTTACTGAAAACTATGAAAAAGGCAAATTATTTAAAGGGATGGCTCAAACAATTGGAAATTTGCCAATGGATATAATCAGTGCTTTTTCGGATATTGTATCTTATATACGATTGTTCGCTGTTGGCCTGGCCACAGTAGTCATAGAACAGAGTTTTAATAGTATGGCCATTGGCGAGGGAATAGATAGTGTAACCGGATTCATTGTTGCAGCGTTAGTTTTACTTTTAGGGCATTCCTTGAATTTGATCCTGGCTGTTATGTCAATCGTAGTGCATGGAATTCGGCTAAATATGCTGGAATTTTCCACCCATCTTGGCATGACCTGGTCGGGAAAACCATATAAACCCTTTAAAAAGTAATATAGATAATCAAAAACTAATTGAAATAGTAATAAAAAGGAGTAAACGTTATGGGTGACATGAGTTTATCTTTGTCAATTGCAGCAATTGGTTCTGCTTTGGGAACCGGAATTGCTGGTATGGCAGCTATTGGTGCCTGGAAAAAAGCATTTGCACAGAATAAAGCTGCGCCTTTTATCCTAATTGCTTTTGTTGGAGCACCATTAACCCAAACAATTTATGGAATGATACTGCGAAATTCTATACTGGATGCAGGATTAGAGATTGGTCAGGGATTTCAAATCCTTTTTGGAGCGATTGCGGGATTAGCAATGGCTTTCTCGGCTTTTATGCAGGGAAAGGCCGGAGCAAAGGCAGCTGATGCGCTGGCTGAAACTGGCAAAGGATTTGGTAATTATATCATGGTGGTGGGTATTGTAGAAACCGTTGCTCTGTTTGTAATGGTATTCTGCATGACAGCTCTATAAAAAATTATATAATTAAAACTATATATTCCGGATCCTTTTCCGAATAAGATAAGACTTTTACTCTGCCAAAAATAGTTTGGTTAGTAATAAGCAGTTTTAGTAAATTTACAGGGCAGCCCTGATGGGATGCCCTGTTTTCATTATATTTGGAGTAACTGTGATAAGAAGAGCGCTTACGATATTTGGGCTGGCAACCGTATTATTACTTGGGGAAAGCTCAGATGCAGAACAATCCACATTAATTCAAAATGGGCAAAAGGTACCCGACTTTTCCTTTGTGACTCTTACAGAGGATAGCCTTAATATTAGGGAGCTAGAAGGTCATCCGGTTTTGTTGAATTTTTTTGCAACCTGGTGTCCACCCTGTAAAAAAGAGCTGCCCAAGCTGGAAGCTGAGCTCTGGCAAAAATATAATGGTAAAGGCCTAAAAATATATTGTATAGGACGGGGCCATAATGCCATAGAACTGCGCAAATTTGCTGAGAAAAATGACTACTCTTTGCCCATCATTCCGGATCCTGATAGGGATATCTATTCTTTATTTGCTGAAAAATATATTCCCAGAAATATAATTATTAATGAACATGGTAAAATTATTTTTAGTGAAACCGGTTATAATCAGGAAAAATTCAAAGTCCTGAAGGATAAAATTATTAAAATAATGGAAGATTAAGCATTAGTTGTATTATAGTTGCTTGATTTTATATGGAATTTTAAATAATCTTACCACCTGAATAGGTGAGAGAAAATGTGAGATATTAGTTTATGAAAATTGTTATAGCCTCTGGTAATGAAGATAAAATTTCCGAAATAAGAGATATATTTCAGGATGAAGATATTGAATTCAAGACAACCAAAGATTATCCTGGCTGCCCTGAAGTAGTGGAAGACGGGAACAATCTCTTCGAGAATGCATTCAAGAAGGCGAAGGAAATTTCGGAATATACAGGTCTTCCGGCAATCTCAGATGATACTGGTTTGGAAGTTGATGCTTTAGATGGAAGACCTGGTGTTTACTCTGCTCGCTATGCTGGTGAAAATGCTACTTATGCCGATAATGTTGAAAAGCTCTTGAAAGAGATGAAAGGTGTCAAAGCAGAGAACAGAACTGCTAGGTTTCGTACTGTATGTGTGTTTTATAATAACGGTCAATCATTTAAGACTGAAGGTATAGTAGAAGGTCGCATTATTACAACATGCCGAGGAGAAAATGGATTTGGATACGACCCTGTTTTTTATTATGAAGAGGAAGATAAAACTTTTGCAGAAATGAGTGAGAAAGAAAAAAATATGATCAGCCACAGAGGTCAAGCGATTAAACATTTATATCAAAAGTTAAAAAATAAAAATATTCTAAAATATTGAGGATAACCTCGAAAACCACTGCTACATCTCTTTAATTAATTTAATATAAAAGTATAGTTAAATTTTTTTCTTATTTTTTAAGAAGTAGGGGAGTATTACATTAAAAATGCGCCTATAAAAATAATATATTTTATTGTTTTTATTCTATTAATAAGCAGTGTATTGGGGGCTGAAGATGATCCAAAAGGGATCACTTTCGAACCTCATATAGACTGGCTGGAGGATCTCTATACCCCTTTTGATAAGGAGCAAAAACAACCCTTAAGTTTAATTCCTTATGATTCTACTTTTAGTGCTGGGAACTATAAAATTCTGGAGGTGAATCTACCAGGAGTCGAAAGAACTGCACACCTGACTGAGGAAAATAATATTGTTCTTGCCTATCGGAAGGATAATATCGATCTGTTGCTACCCAGGACTTATTCTTTGCAGGATTATTATAACATCAAACGGCAGAGAGAAATTAAAAATAATTTCAGAGAAATAGTGATCAATGGATTACAGAAGGAGACAGATTCAGGAGGAGGTAAACTTGAGGTATTAGGGGCTGATATTGCCGGTCAGCACGTATCCTTACAGGTCAGTGGTAATATTAATGTGTCCGGTAAATTGCAGAATCAAAAACGAGATGAAGTTCGTACAAATTATCAGGGCAAAAGTACAACTTTTATTATTGATCAGAAACAGCAGCTCAATATTGAAGGTAAAATCGGAGATAGGATAAGTTTGCGCGTTGATCAGGATAGCGAGCGAGAGTTTGATTTCCAGAATAATATGCGTATTCATTATACTGGCAAGGAAGATGAGATAGTACAGCAGGTAGATGCCGGTAATATTAGTCTGACCTTGCCGGGAACTCAGTTTGTCACCTTTTCCAGTAAGAGTAGCGGCCTGTTTGGTGTCAAAGCTCAGATGAAATTGGGAGGCTTTGATGTAACTACTATTGCCAGTGTGGAAAAAGGGCAGAAGGACAAAATAAGCCTCGATGGTGGCTCTCAATCCAGTGTCAATGAGATTAAAGATTATGAATATTTGAGAAATGTGTATTTTTATCTGGATAAACAATATAGAGAAAATATGTGGAAAGGATACTGGGGAGGAACTAAATACCTATGGGGCTATAATGAGAATAGAGTAGTCAGGGATCTGGAAGTTTATAAATCAACATACGATGAAAATTCGGAAACTTTTATGGGCACAGCGTATGTAGATCCTCGAGAAGGGCATCGAGATGAAGAGACCGCTCAGCAAACTCTTTTCCGCAGATTGGAAAAAGGTGTTGACTATAGATATAATGAAAATTTAGGGTATATCAGACTCAGTACTCAGTTGCAAACCTCTGATGTTTTGGCTGTGGCTTATAGAACAGTCAAAAAAGGAACAGATCAAACTACAGGTGAATATGGAGATTGGGATCGATCAGCCTCGGATACCACCGATGTAATCCTCAAGCTTATTAAGTCGCAAAATATGCGACCTTCGGATGAAATCTGGCCTCTTATGTGGAAAAATGTATATTATCTTGGTTCTAAAAATATTAAAAAAGATGGCACCGAAATCAACATAATTTATACAGATGGACAAACCGGTCATGATGATAGAGACTCTGAAACAGGCGAAACATTTCTATACAAAATGGGAGTTGATGAAAAGAAAAGCGGAGGTCAGATTGGCCAGGATGGGAATTTTGATCTGGATAATAGTAATGTAATAAAATTACAGAATGGCGAGATCTGGTTCCCTTTTTTACATCCCTTTGAATATGGTAAAAATACTGATTACGAAAAGAATCCTCGTCTGTCCGAAGATTACAACTCCTCTATTTTTTATAATAAGACATTAGACAACAATAGAAGTGATATAAGCGGGGCGTCCAAATTTATTATAGAATTTAAATCAGAAAGCAGAAGTTCTATTCTTGATCTGGGCTTTATGGTCAAAGAAGGTAGTGAAAGTGTCACACTGAACGGGCGAGAATTATCTAAAGGAACAGATTATACTATTGACTATTTTTCAGGTACTTTAACTCTTCTTAATGAGGAAGCATTGAATCCTGACGCCAATTTGGATGTGAAGTATGAAAAAAACCAGATGTTTGAATTGAATAAGAAAACAATATTGGGAACCAGAATTGAACACAGATTTGGTGATGATAAAAATAAGTTTATTGGAGGAACAGCTCTTTATTATAGCAAATCTGTTGTTGACGACAAAGTGGATGTGGGATATGAGCCAATGCGCAATTTTGTTTGGGACCTAAATGGTAAATATTCTGAGCAATTTAATTTTGTTACTAGAGCTATCGATAGATTACCTTTGATTGAAACCAACAAACCTACAACAGTTGATTTTGAGGCGGAAATTGCGCGGGTGCATCCCAATCCAAATACTATTGATAATCCTGCCACCGGGGACAATAACGGAGTAGCTTTTATCGATGATTTTGAAGGTTCGAAGAGGACTACACCACCCTCTATTATGAGAAGTTATTGGAGCAAATCATCTGTACCTGTGGGTAGATCAGATGAGATGCGAGGTGATTTGACCTTTTTTAATCCATGGCAAAGGTATCCGACTAAGGATATTTGGCCTAACAAAGAGACCAGTGCTCAAGCCGGTAATAATAGAACTGATATTCTGGTGCTTGATTTTGATCCAGAATGGGCGCGAGCAGTAGGCAAGAATGCGAGTGATGCAACAAAACGTGAGGCGTGGGGAGGTACATCCTATTTTTTAAGAGCCAGTGAAAGGGATCAATCCAGAACAAAATTTGTTGATGTCTGGGTTAAGGGAGAAAGAGGTAATCTTCATATTGATCTTGGTACCATTAGTGAGGATCAGATTCCAAATGGTAAGTTAAATACCGAGGATATACCGGAAGCCGGATTACATTACGGAAATGGTATTTTAGAAAAAAACGAAGATGTAGGTTTGGATGGAGTACCCGATGAAGAGGAAACAGTGGAAGTAACATATCCGGATGGGAGTACTGCTATACTTGGCTATGGTGATGAAGAATTAAAGGAATTTAAGAGGGACCCTCAGGATCCTCATTCGGATAACTGGTACTGGCAAAACCAATCAGATGATTATTCCCAGATCAACGGTACGGAAGGAAATGGAACAGGCTCACCAATTGATGCCGGTGGTAAATACCCGGATACTGAAAATATGAATGAAAATAAGGATGTAGATCTTGAAAATAATTATGTCACTGTGGAGATTCCGCTTGATGATGATAATTCAGCTTACACTGAAGGCCCGAACGAAAAAGAATGGAAATTATATCGTATTCCCTTAAAAGATTTTAAACCAGCCAAAGATGAAGCTAATTTTAGCTGGGAAAATGTAGAAGCCATGCGTCTCTGGATGGATGGCGTTACAAAAGCGAATGAAGTTTTGATAGCGAAAATCGAGATGGTAGGGAATGAGTGGTTGGAAGAAGGCATTGCCCGCCACCAGGATAGCTCCTATGTGAATAATGAGGAAACTCTGGAAACTTATGCTATCAAGGTTCTCAATACTGAAGAAAATCCAGACTATTATCCACCCAAGGGTGTTCAGGGAGAATATGATAAGATCAACAAAATCCGGGCTAAGGAACAATCCCTGGCATTTGAACTATTTCAAAATGGACCTGGCTTAAAATCGGAAGAAAAATGTATGGTAGAAAAAGGTCTGTTGGAGCAAATGAGTTTGATAAATTATCAAAAATTAAAATATTTTATTCACGGGCCGGCAGAGATCAGGGAATCTGATAGTCTGTATCATTTCCTCAAATTTGGAAGATCAACCAGTGATCGAGAACATATGTATGAGGTGAGAAAGCTGGTAAGTGCAGACTGGCAGGAAGTTAAATTGAATTTAAATTTTTTAACCGAGCTTAAAAAATATTATCCCGGTAATATTCATGAATTTGATGAGAAGGAAATGGGGGGGAGTTTAACCATAGAGACCAATCAAGATGGTGAAGTTATCAGAAGAATTTTTAAGAGAAAAGAAAACGGGAAATATACCGGGGAACAAATTATAATTAATGGTACTCCTGCCATCCCCAGAATTCAAACCTTAAGAATGGGATTGATCAATAAGGGAAATCGTCCTTTTCGAGGTGAAGTCTGGGTGGATGAGTTGAGAGTAACTGATGTGAACAAAGAACCGGGGATGGCTATGCGTTCCAAATTGAATGTAGCTCTGGCCGATGTGGGTAATATAAACTTAAACTATTCCCGGCAAGATGCTAATTTCCATCGGGTAGAGCAGAAAGCACCATCCAATACTAATGGTTTGAATAATACAAATAGAATTAGTATTCGGGGTAATCTGGCCTTACATAGTTTTACACCTGATAAATGGGGGCTTAGTATTCCAATCTCAGCTTCTTATACTGAAAGTAATAGCACTCCTGAGTATTATCCGGGGACAGATATTCTATCAGGTAAATCAGCACCTGATAGTATCAAAGACTTAAGCAATTCCTACGGATTTAACACTTCTTTCTCAAAAAGAGCATCAGATTACTGGCTGACGAAATATACCATTGATCAAATTAAGCTGGGCTACAATGCAAAATGGGGACAGAATTCGAGTGTAAATATTTTGTCTAATAAAACCACAAGCCATCACGGGAGTTTCTCTTACAGCGTTCCTTTTGGCAGAGATAATAGTGTCCAGCCTTTTAGCTGGGCTGAAAATATACCTTTAATAGGAGATAATTTAAGCGATATTACATGGTATTATACTCCCAATAATCTTAGTTTTAACACTAAGGCTACGGAAAGATATTCTTTACGGATACCACGAGGTAAAGGTGATAATGACACGACCTACTCTTTTGGTCTTAATAGCAATATTTCTTTAGGCTATAAAATGTTCGAAAATCTCGATATGAGTTATAAACGTTCCATGCAGAACGACTTACGGGAGTTTCGATATGATAAAACCTCTATTATAACTAATCTTGACCTGGGAACAACAAATAATATCAGTGAAGCTTATAATATTACATTTAATCCGGTAATAGCTGAATGGCTCAAACCCAATTTTACAGCTAATTCCAATTATAATTGGAGCGAACCTACCAACAGCAACTCGGTAAGTGTTGATCAGATCAGCAATAGGAGTAGTGTCTCCACTTCTTTTGCACTTGACCCGGCTAATATTTGGAAATCTTTTTTGATGGGCTCCGGCTCGGAAGCACAATCTGGCAGAAGTGGGGGGCGGTCAAGCAGAGGGCGAAACCAGAGTCGATCAAATAGGAGCAATTCTGATAGTGATGAAGAATCTAAAAAATCAGGAAGCCTTACCAATACTATTTATAAAGGCCTGGACATACTCGATCCTGTGCAACTCAGGTATTCCATCAATCGTTCAATAAGTAATGGATATAGAAAAGGTTCTCCCGGTCTGGAATATAGAATGGGATTGACAACTGATCCCGGTCTTGAAATAATTCAGGAAGAAGCAGGCGCTGCTATAGATAATCTCACAAATAGTAAAAATCTGAGTTTAAGCAGCAGATTAAAATTATTCAAGAATATAAGTACTTCTCTAAGCTATACAAACAATCTTTCTGTTAATCAATCCCAGGGGGAAAAAACAGAAAATACAACTCAATCTTTTTTACCCCTTGGTAATGATGGTAGTGAAGGATTTCCATTTCCTGATTGGTCTGTTAATTGGCGGGGTATAGAAAAACTAGCCTTGATCAATAAAATTGAATTTATAAAATCTATTTCTCTATCCCATGGTTTTAGTGGTAAGGAAAACCAGACTTTTAAAGATACATCTTTGAGAAAAGCCTCATACAGGTTTAATTTTCAGCCCTTAATTGGCATAAACCTGGATTTTAAGAATACTTTGAGTGGTAATATTAGAATTAATCAGGGGAAAACCATTACGAATAATCCAACCACCAATGGTGTCACCATGAATTTGACAAAAAGTATTAATGGCAGTATGAATTATACAAAAAAAGGCGGTTTTAAATTGCCTTTACCTTTCTTTGAGGATAAAGAACTTAAAAATAATATAAAGTTTACTATGAACTTTTCTTTGAGTGAAAATGAAACCTTGCAAAGAAAAGGAGCTTCGGAAGATGGAGAAGGTGAATTCACTACCACCAGCAAAACTTCGAACTGGAATTTAACCCCCCGCATCAATTATACAGTGTCGGAGAATGTCACCGGCTCTATATTTTTTAAATATAGTGTTAGTAGTAGTAAACAGCGAGGAAAAAATGTAACCCGGGATGGTGGTATCACAGTAAATATTGCAATAAGAGGATAAGATGGGAAAAAAAGTAGTTGGCCTGGTTTTATTAATAATGTTGGTAGTGGCTTGTAATAGTGCTGATTCAGAGTTCAGTGGTGAGCAGGCCTATGATTATTTGGTAGAGCAATGTGAGATTGGAACCCGGGAGCCCGGCTCGCAGGGTCATAAAGAAGCCAAACAAATGTATCTGGATTTTTTTAATGATCGGGCAGATACCGTTTTTACCCAGGAATTTGATCAGCGAATCGAAGTGGATAATGTGAGCTATAAACTTACTAATATTATCAGTGGCTTTAATCTTGAAAACGGTGATCCGCTATTGGTTGGTGCTCACTGGGATACCCGGCCTAGAGCGGAAAGAGATCCCAACCCGGCTAACCGTAATAAGCCTATAATCGGAGCCAATGATGGAGCCAGTGGAGTTGCGGTTTTGATGCATTTAGCTGAATTGTTAGAACAAAGTGAGTTTGAACGGACTGTTTACCTTGTGCTTTTTGACGGTGAGGATTATGGCTATCATGGTGATAATACTTATTTTTGCCTGGGCTCTAAATATTTTGTCAGAAATATGCCTATTCAACAACCGGAACAGGTAATAATTGTTGATATGATAGGTGATGCCCAGCTAAGCATTCCTATGGAAAGGTATTCCTATCGAAGCGATAGTAAGTTGATGAGGAAATTGTGGAAGATAGCGCAGGAGAACGGTTATGATCAATATAAACATCATTTAGGTCAATTTATCTATGATGACCATGTCCCATTTATTGAAGCCGGGATAAAAGCCATAGACTTAATCGATTTTCACTATCCCAATCGACATGTAAATTACTGGCATACTCATCAGGATACTCCGGATAAATGTTCTCCCCAAAGCCTGGAAGCAGTTGGTCAGGTGCTTTATGATTATATCATAGGAAAATAGATGCAAAAAAGTTGGAAAAAATTGACAATTTCAGAATTAAATAAAAATCCGGAATTGCTCCTACCTACGCTCTACGATTTTAAATCTTTAGGATTGGAGCAGAAAGAAGATAGCCTGGAGATTTATTTCCCTGATAATGTGGATATGGATAAATTGCAAGAGTATGTTTACCAGGCTATGAAAACCTACAAAATACAGGGTAAGGTTTTTGCCGAATCTCTGAAAAATGAGAATTGGCATTTAATCTGGAAAAAAGATTTCCGGCCGATTAAAATCTCAAATCGAATAAGTATAACTCCAGCCTGGATCGATCCTCCAAAAAACTGCGAAATAGCGATTAAAATTAATCCGGGTATGGCTTTTGGAACAGGGACTCATGCAACTACACAAATGGCCCTTCAATTACTTGAGGAAAATTTCATACCGGATTGTAAAGTTCTCGATGCTGGTTGTGGAAGTGGCATCCTCACTGTAGCCGCTCTCAAATTAGGAGCCCAAAAAGTAGAAGCCTGGGATATTACAAAGGATGTGAAAGATAATTTTTATGAACATATGGCAATCAATAATATAGAGCAGGATTATAATCTTAAAATTGGTGATGTGACCAGCTGCGATTATTATCCCTTTGATATTATTCTCAGTAATATCCAAAAAAATGTCAATATAAAAGTACTAGAAAATACTTCCAAATCAGGCTATACCGGATTAATTATTTTTACCGGAATTTTACAGGAGGAGGATGAGGAGTTTACTAAAGCTCTTGTAAAGAATGGCAAACAAATTATACAAAAGTTGAGAAAAAAGGAATGGATAGCTTTTGTAGTTCAATAAAACAGGAAATGTGATAATATGGGAAGAATGAAAAAAATTAGTGTATTAATTTTACTTATATTAATAGGAATTGTGTTTTTTAATAATTGTGAGGATACAACCAGACCTGAAGAGTTTGCTATAGAGGAGATTAATTTTTCCTATTCGAATAGTGAAATATTTATTAGTATAGTAGTAAATCCTGACAGAATCACGGAGGTGGGTTCGGTTAATTTTACTGTTTTCAATCAGGATGAAAATGACGAGGTGGTTGCCCAGGGACAACTTGAGGATAATGGCAAAAATGGTGATATAATCGCTAATAATGGCGAATATACAAAAAGATTTAATAAGATTCTTGATCCGGGTAAATACAGAACGCTTGTGGAAGTTATGCAGAATGGAGAAAGGATTGATTCTACATCCAGGACGTTACTTGTTGATCCTCCACCTCCCAGCATTTCACTAGTAGAGAGGACTGAAGTATTTGTGGATAGTTCCTTTGCATTCTATTCTGTTGAGGTTGAGGATGAGAATGGTCTGGATTATATAGAAGGCGTTTACTGTCAATTGTTTTTTCCGGATGACCAGGGTTCGGGCAGTATTGATCCCCTCTATGATAATGGTGAAAATGCTGACGAACAGGCTGATGATGGGATTTATACCTATGCCTTTGTTTTACCTCAGCCTTTACCCTATTATGGGACTTATGAGTTTAAATTTTGGGCTGTAAATAGAGCCGAGCTTCATAGCGATACTTTGACTGTTGAGATTGAAGCACCTTTGGTTGATCTAATAGCACCTGACAGGGGTAGCTATTCGGCAGGAGAAACTATAAATCTTGAATGGCAAACTAAATTAGTTGATAGTCTGGAAATTGCATATGATCCGTCATTTTCCAGGGATACACCGGAGTTCGAAATTATTGAGACGATAGCGGCAAATGAAGGAAGTTATCAATGGGACACACCAGAAACATTGCAGACGGATTCGCTAAAGTTAAAGATTTCATCTGTAAAAAGGCCTTTTATAAGTGATTTAAGTGAAGGACTCTTATCCATTAAATAAAAGTAAACTAAGGAATCGGAATGCTGAAAAGATTTTCTATTTTATGTTTTTTTATAATCTCAGGTTTTTATTTAATGTTGGCTCAGGCTTCATTATTAAAATCACCGTCCCTGACTTACAATGACTCAACCCAATATAAAGGTCTGGGGAGTAATGGTATAACTCAGATCCAGCCGCAGGGCGATTCTATTCTCTGGTTGGGAACTGGTGGTGGATTGAGTCGGGTTGAAAAAGAAAATTTTCGCGATAGTGTTTTTACTTATTATACAGGATATGAGAAATTACCCAAGGGTGGAATATCAGCTATTGAGACAGACGGTTCTACTATTTGGGTTGCTGCGGTTTTTGATAGTTCTACAACCCAGGGAGAACTGCAGACCGGAGGGGGCTTGTCTTATTCCCAGGATGGTGGCCAAAGCTGGACAAAACTGGCCCAACCAATCGATGATAAAAATGATGATTATGATATCTGGAATGGAGATACTGTAAATTTTTCTCCGATTACTACACCGGTTCAAAATACAACCTGGGATATTGCCATCGATGGTGATCAGGTCTATATTGTAAGCTGGGCAGGCGGCCTGAGAAGAACAAGTGATAATGGGCAAAACTGGCAGAGAATACCGCTTCCCGAAGATCAGGAAGATGAATTGATAATAGGTCAGGACGCGGTGGATTATGAAATTAATCCATTAAATCATCAAAATCATATGGGCTTTAGTGTGATTGCATATAACGATACGCTCTGGGTAGGAACTGCCAGAGGGGTAAATAAAGGCATTATCAAAAATGAAACTATAGCCTGGACACATTATTCTGCCCAGAGAGGCTCCGGTTTATCAGGAGATTTTGTTGTAGCTTTACATCGTCAAAAATATAACGGGCAAAATGTTATCTGGGCGGTTACTTTGACAGCGGGTAGTGGTGAAGCCCAGGGCATTAGCTATACTACTGATGAAGGAGTAACCTGGCTTTCTCTAATGGATAATATAAGAGCCTACGAGATAGCAACAGCGGGACAGGATGTTTATGTGGCAGCTAAAAGTGGGCTTTATAAATTATCAGAAGATCGTCAACACAAATCGAAATTTCCTGCTATTATCGATAGTCAAACCGGAGACCAAATCTTAACTGACAGGATCTATTCTTTGCATGCGGATGATGAGTATTTATGGGCTGGCACTGGTGATGGACTGGCGCGTTTAAAACTAGATGAGGATGCTGAAGATCAATGGTCTATTTATCACGAGTCTGAAGCGGTTAAGACAGATGAGATTTATGCTTATCCCAATCCTTTTTACCCTCGATTTTCCAATGTTAGGAATGAAAAAGGGCATGTCCGGATTAAGTTTAATTTGAGTTCTGCTGGAGCTGTTTGGCTGGAAGTCTATGATTTTTCGATGAACAGGGTCTATAAGGGAAGTAAGCAGCAATTTTCCAAAGGTGAACGTTATGTAGTCTGGAATGGTAGAAAGGATAATGGGGAACTTGTAGCCAATGGTACTTATTTTTGTAAATTGACTCGCAAAACTCAATCTGGTACTAAGAGCCATTGGACAAAATTAATGATCATGAAATAGGGGCTTAGAATGAAAAAATATATTGTATCCTTAATTCTATTCTCAATGATTTTTACTTTATACGGAAGTGAAAAAGGTGGATATCCCGGATCCTATTTGGATATGGGAGTCAATGCAGCCAGTTTAAGTATGGGACGGGCCGGAGTAGCAATTCCCGAAAAAGGAGCCCCGATGTATAATAATCCGGCTGGCATAGCTTTTACTAAAAACAGAGCAGCTGAATTTGATTATTTCTTTCTTAATCTGGATAGAGATTTACATTATACTGGTATTTCAACACCCATCCCACCTACTGCCGGAATGGGTTTTGCCTGGATCCATGCTGGAGTCGATAATATTCAAGGCAGAGATGGAACAGGTCGAAAAACAGAGCAGTATGCCACTGGTGAAAATGCTTTTATGTTATCTTTTGCGAATTCATTTCTACCGCGTTTGGCACTAGGCGTAAGTATTAAATTACTTCAGCATAATATGCTGGATATGCTTGCCGATGGAGTCGGAGTCGATAT
>JAIPHI010000018.1 GCA_021735285.1 Fidelibacterota bacterium
TATATCGGATACTGATAAGATTAGATTTTTCATCAAGACAACAGCTGGAACTAATCAAACAATTCAGTATTCAAATCTCGTTGTAGGCATGGAGAAAAAAATATAGAGCTAATGGAAATAAAAATTGTTGTTGCGATTATTGGGTTATTGGGTATTATGTTACCCGTCTTTTATCGGTCTATTAAAAGCCGTAAAAAGCGATCTCTTGACATGAATATTAAATTATCAGAGCGTGTTGACGAATTGACAAATAAGTTACTTAAATACCAAAAAGAACGCTTAGAATTGGGTTTTGAGAAAGATGAAATAGAAACAGACTTATATGCTGCTATTGAAATTGAAAAGCAATGTCAGGAAGAAATAGCGCATATGAGAAAAACAATTGAATCTATAAAGGCTGAGGAAAACTTTTTGGATGAAAGATTAATGGCCTTACAAGCTGAGTATAATGAGCTTAAAATAAGTTATAATAATCTTAAAATAGAAGTCAATGACTATCAACAGCAGACTAAAGATTGTTTAGAGAATAAAAAACAATTATTAATTAAAATACAGGAATTGAAAGATGAACTGGATAAATATGGTACTAAGTAAAATAAGAGATTTCATCACTAATGATTTATTTATTTCTGATAAAGAAGAACTGTTATATCGGAAGAATTTAATGAAAATAGATCAGGCTGAATATTTACTCGATGAATTGAGAAACTTATACAATACAGGAAATAAGATTATTAACTTTAATAAATTTAAAGATTTTGAATTGTATACACCTCACCATATTGCCGATGGAGTAATGGTTTCTGTATTTCATAAAGGTGATGATGTAATATATATGACTTCTCATTATGCACCAAATACTGAATTGAAGTTTCATGCTCATTCAGATGCTAAGGAAACAATATTGCATGTAAGAGGAAAAGGAAGAGCATTGATTGAAGATCAAGAAGGAATATCAAAAACTATTGAATTAAAAGAATTTGAGAAAATTGAGCTAGATGCAAATGTTAAACACTGTTGGATTTTAGATACGAATGCAATTAGCTTAGTCAAATTAAAAAAAACAACTTAAAAAATAAATACGATGAAAAAAGTTATAGTAACTAATAACACACTCAAAGTATCTTCAGGTGGTTTCTTTATGTTATTTAATTTGAACAACACGTTTATTCAAATTAAAAGTGATTATGTTGTGTTAAAAAGTTATTCGGATTCTATTTCAATAACATCCGATGAATATGCTAGCGATGAGCTTCCGACCTTTGGTGAGTTTCTTAATTTCCTTAAAGGTCATAAACGATTTTATCAGCTTATTGCCCCTGATCATGATTTTGCAACTGATGGTAGCCCTTATACTTCACCAGCTATAGAAGTCAACAGTGCAAGAAGCGGCATACTATACATTCGTATTATAAATGATGGTAATATTGATGTTAGCAATGTTGTTGTAAAGGTATTTGATAGTTTTGACGGAAATGTATTTGAAGAAATAACAGACCTTCAAAAGACTATTGATGATACCAAAACATCATTAACTATCCGGAGTGGAGATTTTTTCAGTAATTATTTTAAAGTTACGATTTCTTCTGATACTGTTGGGGCTGGTAAAATTACTCAGATTGAGTATTTAATCAAATAATAAAGTGATGAAAATGATTGATGAAAATCTTAATCTTCAAAATACAAAGACATGAAAAACATTTTTTTAAGTATTGCGGATCTTGTAGCTATTGATTATGTAGTTGCTGTAATTATTGCAACATTTATTGTGTTGTATTATTTTATCTCCAAACCACCTAAAAAATGGCGGTTTGCTATATCAGCAGTATTTGGTTTGATATTTGGCGTTGTATGGATTGTATATATGAATGCCAGTATTAGCCAGATTATTGTAAGTTTTCTATTTTCGGCAGGCTTTTATACCTGGTTAAAGGAATTATTGTTTAAAGCTTTAAATATTAATTATAATGATAAATAGAATTGAATTATCAAAGGTTTTTGACTCTACGAATGTACTTGTTTCATTATCTGCCGGACATGGCGGTGTTTTTAGTGAAAGGTATTGGACGGCTCCCAATAAAATGAAACGCTTTTATAATGAAGCTGGTCAAACTGAATTTACATTTTATGAAGGAGTCTTTAATCGGCAAATAGTTTTACGGATTATAAGCTACCTTCATAATTGGGGGATATCATATAGTTTTACAAACTTTACACACAACGATATTCATCCGAGAAAACGAGGAAAGCAAACCGATATAGATTTAGCTAACTCCGGATTACCTTATGGATTTGGTATTGAAATTCATGCCAATTATTTTAGCAAAGAATCTGTAAGAGGATTTGAGATTTATACGTCTAAAGGAATAACTAAATCGGATAGAATAGCATCTACTATTTATGAGCAAGTCAAAAGTGATAATTTGATGCCTATGCGTTCAGGTTATTCAAAAGTCGATCCGGATGTAGACAAAGAAGAAAATTTTGCTTATTTGATTGGTGGTATTCAACCTTTGGTACTTGTAGAAGTGGACTTTTTTAGTAATGAGGATGTGGCTAAATCATTAATGGATCCGATAAGGCAAGATAAAATTGCGCATTCCATTTCTAAAGCGATTAAAAAGAGCATTGAAAATGAAGAATATATCTAAATATTGTATTTTTCCAGTCGTAGTATCCCTGCTGCTGATAAGTGGCGGGGTTTACTACTTTTATCATAATAATGATAATGAGCTGGTGGAACAATATGAAGATAAGATATCCAGCTTAGAGAAAAAAGCCAACGAATACAAAAGGATTATTGAAGAGAAGGATAGTGTTTATCAAATCCAAATTGCAGTTTACAGGAATAATGTAGATAGCTTAAAGAATTTGGTTCAAGTTAAAAAAGGAGAGATTACAAAGCTTTCAAAGTATTATGAGACTTTATCAAATGATTCATCGGTTAAGGAATTAGAAGAAAATTTGAATGTTGAATTAACTGTTACCGGTAGTAAAGAATATGTTTATTTACCAATCCGTAAAACACAAGTTATTAATTATGAATTTGCACTTAATGACCGGTTAGAGTTTATTAATACCAGACAAGAAAATATAATTGCATATCAGGATTCAATTATTGATAAAGACAGTATACATATGGAAAACTTGAAAAACGAATTCAATAATCTTTATTTTGTCAATGATTCTTTGATTGATTTATCTAGAGATATTAATTTAGATCTTGACAAAGCAATTAATAAGAATAAGAAGTTAAGAAAATGGAACACCTGGCTAATTGGTGGGGTCATTATAGAAGCAGGAATAATAACACTTTTAATTATTAAATAATGCTATACTACGATAAAGAAAAAGGAGAAGTAAGAGTTGTAGATGCTTATGAGAACCATAAAGCAGTAAAAGAGTTATGGAGTAAAGACAAGACCAGAAAGAAAACCTATTTCAAAAAAGTCATTACCTATGCTTATTACATGTTTAATAAAAAAGATGGATACACCGATATTGAAGATTATTGGGATAGGCATAAAGAAGTAATTCAAGGCTTTTTTATTTTCGATCCTGAAGAGGACAGAGAAATATATGAAAAGCAATCACTAAAAGATTTTTGTAATGCTTATAAAAGACATGAATGGGTGCAAGAAGAATACGATTATGAAAGGCTTGCACAAAAGATTCAAAGCATGATTAATTACATCATTGAATTTGATAATAAAATTCAGTTGAATGTAGAGTTTGATGTTCCTTATTCTTTCGAAGATCAAAATGGTGAAACTCATGAAGGAGTTAAAAAGATAAGAAAGAAAGTAGAGCATATTGATACAAATCAGGTAACAAAGCTCACAAAGTCATTATCTGATCTATACGAGCAAAAAGAGAAGTTAAAGAATCAAATGATTCGATCTAAGTTTAATAAAAGTGGTGATGTAGGAAGAGCCATGTTTGATAGAACTGATATAACCATATGAAATTTGTTGATACATATCGTCTTTCTCCGGTTATCGAAATGAATGATTTGCCTCATGAAGCAGATCTATATCATCATACGTGGGATGAAATACCTTCTCCAAACACAGAGCATAAATTATTTCAGGAGTATTATCGCGATAATAATATAGTCATTGATAGAAGCTGGTGGAAGAAGCAATATTTAAGATGTCAGAATGGCTATACCATACCTAATGCAATAAAGCCAGGCGGTGATTATTTTGTAGACAATTGGGATGTTATATGGCTTAATGATGGTAAAGATGCTTACCTACCGGAGTATAATGTTACATTTAAGAATCGATCTTTGACTATTCCCGGAAGGATGTATTTTTATCTGAATTTTTGGCCAATTGTTCGAAAAGTAAAAGGAGAAAAGCGAAAAGACTTTTTAAGACCAAAGTTTTTGGATATTGATTTAGGTTTCTTTTTAAGGATCTTATTACAGATTCAAAAGAATAAGAATAATCTGGAATATAAAGGAAGACAGTTAGGATTTTCGGAAAAAGGTTCTGGTGGTATCTTAGGATTTAATTACAGCTTTATTCCAAATACACAAAATATAGTAGTTTCTCAAGAAGACACTGATCAGGAAAGTACTTTTGAGAAAACAGTAAATGGATTGGAATTTTTAAGAAACACTCAATTTTTTAAGCTTGCTAAACCATATCGCCCTACAAGTCATTATTTAAAAAGCAAGTATACCGGATCATGGATTCGTGGTATTACAACAGCAGGAAAAGATCAGGCATTATCACGTTATACACCCTATTGGGTGCTATATGAAGAGATAGGAAAATGGAAATCCGGACACGTTCAAAGTGTATCAACCTTTGTTGAGTCTTCACAGAAAGCCGAGGAAGGTGGGGATATGGAACGTACAGGTTTTGGTACATATATCGGTACTGCAGGTGATATGGATTTAGGAGCTGCTGATATTGAAGATATGCACTATAATCCGGATGATATGGATCTTCTGTCTTTTAGGAACAAGTTTTCATCTGTTAAGAATAGGAATCAGTTTGTATCTAATTTTGTCAGTGCAGACTACTTTAAATCTGTTGATAAGGATGGCAATAGTAATGCGAAAAAAGGATATGAAATAGTTGAAAAGAATATCGCGGATATTAAAGATCCTAAAAAACGATACATAAAAAGAACACAGAATCCACATTATGCTGAGGATGGATTTATGGCCGGTGAAGATGGATACTTTGGGCCTGATAAGATCATAAAGCTAAATAACAAAGCTACAGAATTCAGAAAGGGTAATGTCCAGGATATAACCCGAACCGGTATATTGGTTCCTAAGAATCCTAAGAGATGGAGAGATGGAATGATATTTCAAGATGATCCGAAAGGGTGGTTACATATTGCTGAGGAACCTAAAGTTGATCAGTATGGAGATGTATATCGTAATTTATATTTCCCGGGTACTGATAGCTATGATCAGGATGAAGCTTATACAAGTACATCAAAAGGTGCATTTGTTGTAAGAAAAGGATTTCTTGCAGGAGATCCGCTCTTTAATTCTAATGTAGCTTATATTCTTAACAGACCTAAAAAGCAACATGGTGGAGCTAAAGAGTTTTATCGACAAACCTTGTGGGCTTGTATCTATTTTGGATTTGCACGAAACAATATAGAGTATTCTAACTTAAGAATATTTGATTTTTATGATCAACATAATTTCAATGATCTATTGATGTTAAGGCCAAAGTTTGCACTGGCAAATAAGATAGATATTAGCAAATCACAGTCAAGCAATACATATGGTACTGACAAAGCATTAAAGCCTTATATACTTGCAATACTGGCTGATGATATTGATGATACTTATATTGAGAATATTCAGTTCAGGATAGAAGCAGCTAAGTTTTCTAAGTTTAAATATTATCCTGGTGAAAAGAATAAAGCATTAAACTGTGACTATACAATTGCAGCAGCGGAGGCAGCATTGAATCATAAAGAAAATATCAAACGCACGGCTTATAGCAGGTCAGAGCAAGAGAAAAAGAATACACAAAAGTCATCCTACTACGTGACAATTGAAAATAAATTAGTTAAAAAATACGCTTAAAAATATATACTCATGGAATTTATACAAGATTATGGTGATCTAGAACAAACAAGGAAGAATATCGAAGAAAATCTTGAGCTATTCACAGATGGTGGAGGAGCCAATTTTCGTAAGAATGATATTCAAAACTATATGAACTATTATGGTTATTATGACCGGAGCAAATACGATTATATTCGTAAATTCGAAGATCGTGAATTGCCAGCCTTGCCGCGTAAAATCAACCTACAGCAAAATGCAGTGAATGTATTGCTTAGTGAGCGTGCTTTAAGACCTATTCCGGGTGCTCCCAGAGTATATGATAAAAAAATATCAATCGAGCGTTATGATAACATCATTAAGCAAAAGATTAATATCTTAATGAATGCCCATAGAGCGAAGTATTATAAATATACTGCCGATATCCAGTCTATTCAAATGAAGATGCAGGAGATCGAAGGACAGGTTAACAGAGAACCACAATCACAAGAAGATGCCGAGCGTATTAGTCAGTTAAAAATGAATTTTCCCTATATAAAGAATCAGTTTTTTCAGATCATGGATTCTTTAGAGGATCAGCAATTATTAAGTAAAGAAGAGGTAGAAAAGCATGAGCGTTTTTTCAAATATGACTATAAAGATTATTATCAGAGAATAGGGGAAAAGATTAAGAAAAAAATCATTGATGAGTTAAAGTTTAAGAATATTGAAAAAAGAGCATTTAAATCAAAAATGATTACCGGTAAACCTATTTATTTGGTCTTGTCTGAAAAGAATAAAAAGAATGTCACTATTAGGCATCTAAATGAAAATACTGTCTTCTGGCCTAAATTTAGTGGAATAAAATGGATTCAAAAAGGGCCTTGGGCTGGATATTCTGAAATTATCAGTTTCAATAGTATGATGCTTCATTATGGAAAACAGATAAAGGATAAATACGGTCAAAAAGCAATTAATGAATTAAAGTCAGTTAACAATAGAAATGACGGTAAAGAAACTTTAATGGTTAGTACACCGGATAATGGAGCATACTTTATTGATCAGATTGTAAATAATACTCAACCTACCGTACAGGAAATGTATTCAGGTTCCTTTCAGACTACGCATGGAATAGAGAAAAAGATTATTTATTATAAAGCCAATCGAAGAGTTTATATTAAGGTTTCACCAAATAAATATGATAAGGAAAAACCTTTTGAGCATTTTATTAATCCCTTCAAACGATTAATCAATAAGGATGAATACAGATATGACCCTAAAGAGAAGGTTTATATTCATAAGAAAGATAAAAGCCGGTTCATCAAAAAAGAAAATGCTGAGGTTTATTCAAAGAAAAAAGGAGAAGATTACATCGTTAAGTATATCACTGATATTTATAAAGGTGTAATTCTTAATGATTCTTATATAGTTGATGAAGAATTGCATGATAGGATTGTAGAAAATCCTGATGATTTTGGTGATGTAAATCTTCCAATTTTTGGGCCTGCGTTTTCTGATGAAACTGATCAGCCAACGTCTCCTATTTCAATGACAAATGATTTGCAAGATTTGTATGATACACTTTCATTACACAGAGAAATTGCTATTGCTATATCTGGAGCTGCTGGTGTTGTTATAGACCGTTCTCAAAAGCCGGACATGGAAGATGATGAATGGGAATATCATATGAAAATGGGTCGTTTGTATATTCAGACTGCAGATTCAGAAGGCCGGCCAACTTCAACTTTTAATCAATGGAAAACATATGATAATTCATTGGGGCAAGGTGTAATGTATATCGATCAAATTATGAATGGTATACAACAATTAATGGGGCTTATAATAGGTGTTCCAAGACAACGTATAGGTGAATTAACCAAAACAGATCAGGTTGGAACTTATGATGCATCATTAAAGCAAGCTTCCTTAATTACTCAGATTCTACATTTTGATCAGGATGAATTAAATTCATTGGTTTTAGAAGAAGCCATCAATCTTTATATCAAGTATCATTTAGAATTCGATGAAGGCATTCTGGACATTTCTAACTTTGATATGGGATTTGAGCAATCTGCTGTAGATGTTGATGCACTTAAAAAATTCTATTTCAAAGTATATCTGGACAGCAATGCTTCTGATTCACAAGATATGGAAAAAATCAAAGAGTTTTCTATGCAAAGTGCATTGTCTGGAAAAGGTATGCTTGATATGGGGGATGTAGCTAAATTATTCAATAAAGATTCATTGCGTGATATGATGGATGCTTATGATAATATTGTAAGTAAAAAGCGTGAAGCTGCACAGCAAGCGCAAAGTCAGGAAAATCAAAATGAATTTCAAAATGAGCAAAAACTCAAAGAACTTGAAGGGCAAATGAAGATTCAGGTTGAACAAATCAAAAATGAAATTGAAAGCAAAAAATTAAAATTTGATGAGTTTAAACATAAGAGTGAACAAGAACTAGAGAATAGAAAACTTGCAATTGAAAGCAAGCTTAAATTATTAGAACTTGTCAATGAGCAAAAATCCGAAGAAGAAGTATTGATGAATAATGATAAACATGCAACTACTGAAGAGCAAATAAGGCTACTAGAGATGCGTATCAATGCTTTACTAGGAAAAGATAAGCAGGATAAAGACTTTCAAGCATCTTTGGATAAAAACGATAAAAATTATAAGGCTAAGAAATTAGTAAAAGAACATGTTTCAGATAAATAATTATTAACCAAAAAATAAGAACAATGGTAACAAATGATGGTACTGCCCAAGGGGCAGAAGGACAAGAGGCTCAAGGAGCTCAAGGAACTCAAGAGCCACAAACAGAACAAGAATTAGCAAAAGCAAAAGAAGATTTTGCGAAAGATTTTTGGGGTGATGCACCTTCTTTACCTGATAATGAAGGAAAAGGAGAAGAAGAAGAATCTGGTAAAGGTACTCAAGGAACTGGTGAGGGAACTCAAGCAGGTAACGAAGGAAAAGGTGAAGGTTCTGACGGGGGTGAAGGAACAGGTGCTGGCAATGAAGGTAAAGGAAGTAGAGAAGGAAAAGGTGAAGGTGAAGGAGATCAAGGCACTTCCCAAAATCAAAGTGTTGAAGAAAATATCAATGCTTTTGAGTCTTACATGAAAAAGTTTAATCCGGATTATAAAGTACCGGATGAAGTAAAAAACAAAGAAGGTTTGACAAATGAAGATCTATTTAGTACTTTTGAAGCTGAAGTTATCAAAGAAAAAGAAAAAGACCCATTTGTTAAAAATTATCTTCTAAGAAAAGACGAAGAAAATTTCAGTATGGATGATTATCTCAATGAGAATAAAGAGGTAACTGAAATTTTGAGAACCGAAGACAACCGAGAATTCCTTAAGAAAATATACAAGAAAAACGGTGAAGTACGTGGAAAAGAGTACACGGATGAACAAATTGAAGAACATCTGAATACTCTTTCTGCAATACAAATAGACGAACAAGCTGATCATAATAGAGCTAGGCTGCAGAAAAACCTCAATGATTATTATGCAAAGCAAAATCAAGTCATTGAGCAAAAACAAGTAGACGAACTCAAAAAGGTCAACGAAACAAATAAGAACACGATTTCAAAGTACATTGAAGATGTGAAAGCAAAGAAACGGAATCTATCTGTAGATATGGATGAAAAAGAATTTGAGAATTTTGTCAAAGACGCGCCAAATCTTATAGACATAGATCCAAGCACAGGTAGTAATATCGTTTCTGATTTGCTTAATTCTGATGATTTCTTTATGGATATTTTACCTTATATCTATAAACGGTATCAAGGATCTTTAAAAGATTACAACAGTGAGCAAAAACAAAAAGTCAAAGACTCTATTAAAAGAAATTTGCGACCTGGTGTTAATCAACAATCAAGATCTGCTGGTAAAAATTTAAATGAAGAAACAACAGCAGCTAACTTCTTCGATTAAGATTAATCAAATTTAAAAACGAAAATTTATGTTTTATAAAAGTGGAATAACAACTGAAGCTCATAAATCCATTAGCTCTAAAATGCTCATGGAAGCGGGCATCGCAAATCCGGATAAGATCCCAACAATTATGAGATTGTTCCCGGATGAAGCGCCTTTGATTTCAATTTTGGACATTAAAGGTCAGAAGACAAACAACCTAAACTACGCTACAAATGATAGTAATTATCGTACTGTAGGTAGTAACCATATTCAATATCCGGTACAGCTGGATAAAGAGCGTATGGACTCATTCAAATCCGGGCCAGATGGCAAAACATTTGTCTGTGATGCCTATCCTACAACACCTGGATATCAAAACACAGAAATTGGATTTTATGCCGATGGTAATTGGGCAGGTTTTCAAGAAGTTGTGGAGTTACCTGATAATAGGTCTTATCTTTACATTCTCGATGATCCAGAACCGGTCGATGAATCTACTTTCTTTTATCGTTCCAAAATTGTTGGTTATCAACCTGGTGATTATATTGATCCTGTTGTATTTACAGAAGGTCAAGAATTCAAAGCCGTTTACAACCTTCATGAACAAGATTTCTCAGAACGCTCTACTGAAAAGTATCGTTTTGACGGATGGAATGATGCTTATTTGTCATTGCAACGCTTCTCATACAGCTGGTCAGGTACAGCAAAAGCCAGTACCACTATGTCCGGTCGTTGGGTAGAGCACAATGGTAAAGAGGCTTTCTTCCCTTATGCTCATGAAGAAATGATGAGACGCGCTGCAATCTATTGGAACAACCAATTAGTATGGGGTAAATCAACGGTATCAACACAGGATAAATCGAAAGTCACTCTGTTTAATAAATTGAACAGGGAAGTATTAGCCGGTGATGGTGTTATGTATGCCAATGACGGATACATCGATATGCCATTGAATGGTGGTTGGAATACTGCCTTTATTGATGCATTCCTGATGGCGCTCGATCCTTATATCAGTGCAGATATCGATGGAACACGTGAGGTAGTATTGCTTATGACATCCAAAGCGTATTTTGCATTTGAGCGTTTTATGGGATCGATTGGTAAAACCAATGACAACAACATTGTTGGTGAAGGTGAAAACAAAGGCATTAATGATACCTACAAGTATTATGAATTTGCTGGAATTCGTCTTGTTCCAAAACGTTGGAAGTCATTAGATCCTCATAACCGTCCGGGAATGTTGCGTAAGGATGGAACTAAATCAAACGAGTGGGATGTTATTGCTATTCCTACTGGTATGGTTGGTAACAAAAATGGAATTGAATTAGTACAGCTCAGACCATCAAGCCAGGGCACAGTTGCTGGTATTGATAAGGGTGGAAATATTTCAAATTCCGTGGATGGATCTTCCTCTCATTTATTATTCCAAAATGGAGTAATTTCTCACAAAACAACATTCTTAATTCACAAAATTTAATATTTAACATTTTAAAATAGAGATCATGCATATAAGAGCAAGTAGCCGTAAATACAAAAAAGAAAAAATGTATTTAGGCATTAAAGAAGAAAATGGTCGGTTTATAACCGGGCAAGAAAAAAGTAAAGATAGACCTGATGGTTTAACTCAACAGGAAATTATGAATCCTGATTTGATACCTAATGAAAAGAGAAAGAAATATTCGTTTGTTATTACACCGGATACTTATATCTCTATTCACGATGGGCAGAAAATCGCTCTGGAAGGAGAAAATCAGGAAGATGATGCATTATGGGGGCTTTTAAAATTGCAACCCAATGTGGCAATAAATAAAGCTGAACACAATCCTGCTAAACATGACTGGTATATTGAAGATCCAATTAAAAATGAAGAAGTCAAACGAAAAGTTAGAAGTTTCAAACATAAGGCAACAACGATGGTAGATGAAGCTACTACATCACGCCAAACAACGTTTTTGATCTATGCTAGTAATGAGTTTGGCCGGGTTAGTCATAATCCAAGGAATATGACACCTGATAGGATCTATAACACAGCTTATGATATAGCAGAAGAATATCCTGAAAAAACCATTGAGTTCTTTGAAAACAAGAATACATCTATCAAAAAGAAAACTGCAGTCCTTGAGCTTATTTCATATGAGATCATTACCAAAAGAAATGATCAATATTTTGATGGCCCGAGTTACATGGGATCAAACTTGAAAGAGTTGTTAGATTATCTGGAACATCCAGAACACGCAGCTACTAGAGATAAGCTCTTTAAAATGTTGAATAAAAAGAAAACTGGAAGTAAAGATTTTAGCCTTACACAAGAAGAATCGGAAAGTTCTGAAGCTGCTCAATACATCAAAGAAGCTAAAATTGCTTTTGCTGATGATAATATTGATAAAGCACAAACTTTAATCAATGAGGCTAAAACCAAAAAAATGAATCCGGAAGTCCGGAAAGATTTTGAAAACATCTTCCAGAAAATTTTTGAAAAGTCTACTATGAAGGATACAGCTGATTTGTCAGAAGATTTTGGTAAAGCCAATGGTACTACTGATGAACAAATTAATCAAGCTGTTCCTAATATAGAAATGACAAAATCAGAGATTATTGAAATTTTACGTTCCAAACCTAATTTAAAGGGGTGGGATACAAACATGTCGAAACAAAAGCTGGTTGATTTTTATCACGATAATAACTAAAGCTCATGGATTACATTAAAGCTCATAAAGAATTCTTGAAGCATATAAAACACGAAAATACATCTACTGTTGAGCCTACGGAATTTGAATTTTATTTCAATAGGGCACAACATCAGTTTGTAAGAGATAATTATATGATGGGTTCGGATGCAAAGCAAACACTCATTGATAATATCCAACATCTTCGTTTATTTACAGATGGCAAGCATAAATGGAAAACAGCAACGCTAGATCCGATTGCTTCATTAAATGGTTATTCAATTGATTTATTTACAGATTGGAATGCTATTTATAAAAATGAAAATAATACGGATATTAAAGCACCTAAATATTTACGGCTTGCTAATATTCAAGTTAAAATTCAATATGGCAGCGATGATCCATGTAATCGTACAGGAATATCAGAATGGAAAGATGCTCATTATTTAAAAGCAGGACAACGAAATTTGATCAATAACAATTCTCTAAGAGGAAAGTCAAATGATCGGGTTTATTATTATCTTGCTAACAATAAGATTTATTTTGAGCTATTTGGTTCATCTCAAATATACCTGGTTAAGCTTGAATTTTATCGTTATCCAGTAGATATAGCTTACAACAATGGCACAGGGTCTCAAAATCCAGATAATGCTGCATATCCAGAATATGGAGCTTCTGCTGAAATTATAGATCCTGAATTATCCGATGAGGATACTGAAATCATTCTTGCCTTTGCTGCAAGGTATTATCTGGAAGGAGTTCAATCAGCAAGAATACAAACATTTCAATAAAACTAAAATATTATGAGTAATCCAAAATATCCACCGAAAAATATCTTTCTCCCTAGTGTAGATGCTACTGTAATGGGAGCTTATAAAGATACAATTTCCGGTTATAGAAAGTTAGTCGTAAAAGACAAAGGTCTTGAATTAGAAGGCCAAACAACAGGAGGTACAGCTAATGCGAAAGCATCTATGCATCTCAACTTTTTTCATCCCGGTGCCGCAACAGGCAAATTAGTAAAGTTAAAAGCATCTTTGCCTTCAGAGACGTATAAACATCGCGTATTGATTTATGAGCGTCACTGGCATGATGGTCGAAGTGAATGGCCAAGACCACGTGAAATCAGTCAGGCTAATTATGATGATGCCAGTGCTCTTACTACCGATGAAGCTCTTCAGCAAATGGTAGAAATGATTAATAAATCCTATGGCTCAAATAACCTTAATGATCGTGTTAAGGCAAAAAGAGCATGGGTTATCACTGATGATGATTCTACTGATGCAAGTGAGGTTGATATTACCATTGATGGTACAACTACGACTGTAACTTCTACTTCTGTAGCATTTGATATTAGTGCTGATATTAATGGAAATGCTACTGTAAAAGATGATGTTATTTCTATTTCTTTAGGAAGTGACAAGCATTTAATTATAGTTACTTCTGATAAGGAAGTTTCTGTTGCTGCAAGTACAGATATAACATTGTCTGATAGTTATGTATATTTAGAAGGTCAGGATGTAAAAGCTCCATTTGATGTGGAAGTATATTCTGATTTTGCAGAGGTTTATGATTTTGCTTTTGCAGAAATTGATGGTTCTACTGCTAGTACAGCAAATGTAAATATTTCAAGTACTAAAACATCTACTGGTGCACAAACAGTTACTACAATTACTGAATCAGCTGTTGTCGATCTTGTTACAGCTGTCGATGCCGTAACAGAACTGGCCGGTGTTGCAAAAAGTACTACTATTTATGCATGTACTATTCCGGAAACCGGTAAGAGCATGATATTACGTTATCCTATTGGCTCTACTTTGAAAAGAGTTGGGGTTGATACATCCGGAATTGGCCAAAAGCCAACACTGGATTATGATGATGTCTACAAACGTTTTGCATATTCTGATCATGCCGGAATTCATACTTCCGATATGAATAAATATGTACCAAAACCAGCACAGGGTACAGAATATTGCCAGTTGGTTTATAAAGGTTTTGTAGAAGATCACAATGCCATGCATGGTGCAAGCCATACTTCCGGATACAAGTATACTGTAAACATCTTTATGCCATATGATGATATCAAAAATGGTGTAGATAACTGGTTAGAAACTGGTGATACAGATAATAACAATTATCTAAAAGATGGTATAACCGGTACCAAAGATTTCGGAGAAATGATCCTGTTTTGGTTTGGATCAAATCCGATGACTTAATTTTTTCATGATAAATAAGCGGAGTCAAATGGCTCCGCTTTTTCCCTTTTAATATAATTACTATGTCCACAATCAGAAGACACATCGATGATATCAAAGAAAAGATTAGTAATTTTCATCCTACTGATGATTTAAATGTTCCCGAAGAGTTTATTCTAGAAAAGATGAATCAGGTTCGTGAAACCTTGATAAGGCGTGAAATAGAAACAGGAAAATCATTGGATGAATATTATCAATTTGATTGTTGCTATGAAATTAAATGTCAAAAAACAGCATGCAAAATAAACGGCATTACTTTCACAGCAGACAAGGCTTTGTATTATATCGATACACCAGAATTTATTCCAGGGATTGATAAACCTATTTCATTTTTAGGTGATCAGGATGGAAGGCAATATAGCCGGTTAAGTTTTTCGGGATTTATAAATCAATTGTTTTTAGGTGCTGCTGGAACATTACCAGCATATACAATTGTAGGAAACAAAATATGGATTAAGAATCCTACAGTATCCGGGAAGGTATTTGCATGCATGAATGTACTTAAAAAAGATCCACAGAATCCATGTCAAGATTGGGATGTTCCTTATCCGGTTCCATCGAGATACAATCTAGAGCTTTTGGTAACCAAAGATATTTTATCCTCATACGGTATTTATATTGATGATAATTCCGATAATAAAGATGATCGGATAGTTACGGCTCAAGCATATAAACAACAACAGCAAGCTAAAAAAAAGGATGATTAATGTTTGTAACTATAGTATATCCATACGAAATTAAAGTTGGTCGTGAGCGATTTGAGTTTCAACCATGGTCACAATATGATCATGTGAAAACAGAAACCGGCATAGGTAAGAATTGGGCTGGTGATACACAAGAAATTTATTATTACTATTTTGATTTTGATGGTGATACTTTAAAGATTCCTGAAACACATGCTGTATTAGAATCAATAGAAAGAGAAGGCAAATACGCTTATCCGAGATTTGTTTATGATAAATACACGGGTGAGTTTAATAAACCTGCTGATTGGATTAAGGATTACATAGAAAGAACCGGCAATGATATAAGAAAAAATATGAGAGCAAGACACAATGGTGAGAACTTACAAATTCCAAAATCGAGAGAACCCGAATCTACTGATCAAAGCGAACAAAAAGACAGTGGAGATCAAATATACGAGATTTGAGGATCTATTAGACAAAGAGCAAGCATATGAAGATCTGATACCGGTAATACAAAGAAATTCATATTCTAAAGGCACAAATAAAAAGAGGGCAGAGAATCTACAAAAGCTTATAATTAAAAAGTTCTTAAAGATATTGTTGGAAGAAATAATGGATCATAAGGTTTTTTATTTCCCAAAAAAGATATTATCTCTTCAGATAGGAACAACGAAAAGGCCAAAATCATATGAATTTAAATATGATGCGGATAACACAATAGCTATTTGTGTATTAAGAACATCGTTTCGTTTCTTTAAGAAGATGAAAAACGTAAAGCCATTTGTTCGATTAAGGAATGACTGGTATTACAAAGTACAGAAAATACATGCTGAAAAAACCCAATACTACAACAAATGAAACAAAATAGCTTTTATACAGATCATAACGAAGTAATGGCCGCTTTAAGCCTTTATATAAAAAATAAAGATTTTTCAGAAGTTGAAGTTATGCGTTGGTGTCAGGAAGTAGAGACATTGCATATAAAAGACACTAGTGCAATGTGGCGTTTTGAAGAAATTAAAATACCTACAATAGCATATTCACAAGATTGGAAGTTGTTTGAATTACCATGTAATGTATACCGGTTATTGAATGTATATGAATCTCCGGAAAATAAAACAAGTCATTTACAGCATAAATGGCTTAATAAGAATAACCAGGTTTACAAAATGGTAGAGAACAAAAACCAAGATCATATATACATTAATTATATAGGAATGCCAATTAATGAAGATGGTGTTCCTCTTATTTTAAGATCTCATCTGCCGGCATGTGAAACCTATATACAGATGAAATTATATTGGGAAGATACGTTGGAAGGAAGAACAAATGTAGGTTGGAATTTATCACAAAAATTTAGTGGCCAAATGACTCATCTTAAAAGTTCAGTAGCTCATTTGGATGCTGAGTATTTTAATCGATTAAATGTCATTAATGGTGACATGATTGAATCAATAGGTAATATGCGAATTCTTAATAAAATAGTATGATATGAAGCGTGATGTAAATATACCGAGTGAAAAGTGTATTTCTGATGTAGATCCTGCTAGGTTCAAGCCAGGAGATTTTACATTTCCGACGTTGAATATGCGTATTATCAATCTTGAGGGTAAGGGATATGTATGTACTAATTATCCAGGCAACAAAAGTGATAATGGTGCAGATGGTGAATTGTTTTCAGTTCCTAATGCAACCTGTGTAGGAGGCGTTGCATACAATGGAATACTTTATATATTATCTTTTAATAGTGATAATGAAGGAGAGATTGGCTGTTATCCTAGTCCTGTTAGTTGGAATGCTAATAATGTTGAATTTGAGAATACATATAAACCATTACATGTTTGGGATGAAGGCTCTGGTGTAACAGATCTTATTACAGACAAAATAGAATTTTCTACTGAAAGAAATTACAATATAGTGACCAAATTATTGTTTGATGGTACACTAAATTTATATATAAGCGATTATACGCTACCTAGCTTTGTTGTAAATACAGGCTTTGATCAAGAAGGTAGATATGTGATCACAAATCATACCTTAACACCTGATAAATTAAAGGGTCAGGCACAAATTATTCAAGGTTCACAACAACCCATGCAATCATCCTTAGTTGATGTAGAAAAAGGAGGAAAATTACAATCGGGTAATTATTATATTTATTTCTGTTATCAGGATAGCTTTTATAATCAAACAAGGTATTACAGTATACTTTATCCGGTATCAATATATGAAGGTGATGAATGGAATTCCATGCAAGGGTTTCGCGATAAGGATAAGGATGGAATACTTCTTCATACAAATAAGAAGATTCGTATAAAACTTGAAGAGCTGGATCAAAGTTATGATTCAGTATTTGTTGGGATAGTAAGATATTCAGCTGAACCAAACGCTTATCCTATTGCTGATGCTTATGGTATTGATAAAGAATACCGAATTGACGGATCGGATATGGAGATATTAATAGATGGTTATGAACCTAAAATTATAAAGTCTCTAAGCGATTTTAGTCTTTATATGAACTACACCATTAGCAAGTCTCAAAAAGTCTTTAAGAAAAGAAATTGGGTAGCTAATTGGAAGCGTATAGATCATGACAGAGATGCTCTAAAAGAGTTTGCCAATCTTATTACAGTATTACCAGAATTTGAAGATGTAGGAGATAATAAGTTGGAACATTACATTGACGGTGGTGGTTCGTTTATGCAATTTCAGGATGAAAAAAAAATTGTAGATAAGCTTAGTCATGCTCATGGTGAAATATATCCATATGCTGTACAGTTTTTATTTACTGATGGTACTTATTCAGATGAAGCATATCCTATTCGTGGTGCAGATATGATTGATTTAATAGAAGATTCTGGATCCATAACAGGGTTTGGGAATATTAATAATGAATCAACTCCATATAAAGGACTAGTTCGTTTTCCACAAATTGAAGATCATATAAACCGATATGATAAAGTTATAGAACAACGGCAAGCTTTAGGGTTAAGATTCAAATTAGGTTCTGCACTGGCTTACAGAAATAGCAATCCCGATTTATTTAAAAACGTTAAAGGTTATCGTATAATGCGTGGCCAGCGTATAAAGAATTTGATTTATCAGGGTTTTGTATATAATACTACCAATAGAGTAGGGAATATTCCAACTAATGTTAAGCCAAACGGTATAACTCATATAATAGGATCTGATGATGCTTCATCATATTATTTTCCAATCTTTGGTAAAGAAGATGGTGTTAAACAAATGAATAAAACGTTTCCTATTGTATGGTACAAAGGAGATCAATCAACTAAATTACGCTATCGGTGTTTGGATAGTTATATCGATAAAAAGCATTTTGCTTTGTTTTCTCCGGATCTGATCGTAGAGTTAAACCGTCAATTGTCAAATGGTGAATCTGTTTATATAAAACCAATTTACGCATTTGATAAAGCCAGTTTTGATCCAAAAGCAGATGAAACTACTAATTCTTATTGGAACTCATTATCATATGATTTTAATAATTATGAACAGATGTATGGAACAACATCTGTATCTACTACTGAAAAAAGTATATTATCCAGGCATTTTTACAATCCTTCATGGTTTGGCGTTCATCTATCACAAGAATACCCGAATATATCAGCAGTTAATCAGAGTTATATTAAAATGAGGGCTTATAATGTTCAAAAAGGAATGCATAAAGGCCCGGGTAATTTTTCTTCATGGATATCAGATGGTGAAAAAGGTGGAGATCCGGCATTCAATCATAAGTTTGTGGAAAATGGTGATGATAGTTGGATATATAATCGATCCAATCAAGCCGTAGATTATTTAGGATTGGTATCAGAAGATGGAGAAGTCGATTTAGAGTTAAAAATGGTTAATGTTTATTTAAATAAAAATGACATTGCCTTTTATTCTACGACAAAGAATCGGTTTAACCCGAGAGATGAATTTTATTTTCCGGTAGAAGATTTCCGGTTAATGGAAAAATATGTTAAGTTTTATAAGTTATTCAAGGGTGATACATTTATACAACGAACAGCTTTTAGAACAAACAGATGGTATGGAACCATTGAATATGATAAGTGGGGGACTGCTAAATTTTTATCTTTATTATATAAAGATGTATTGTATTACCATGGATTTTTATTGTCGTTAATGACAGAAAACTTTAATAACGTTCAGGCACGTCAAAATGTAATAGGAACATCGCCGGGAACTAATAATACGGTAGAATATTCATTTTGGCCAAATGTAATTAATTCAGATGCCAGGCAAGATACACGTAATTGGGTTGTAGAAAGCACGGATGTATATGACCTTTATGAAGCATTATCTCTTAACAGTGGCTATTCAAAAATAAATCCGGATCCATTGCATCAAGGTTATGATGCTGATAAATTGCGTTATCCAATGAAATTTTTAACGCGGATATATCATTCCAATCCACAAGTAAACAGTGAAATTGCAGATTCTTTTAGACAAATATTGCCGGAATCTTATCAAGACTTCTTAAACCATGGTGGCATAATGGGACTAGTAGAAATGAATGGCCGACTAGTATCTATACAAAAAAATTCTATTGAACTACATCATGTCTCAGAAAAGCAATTGATCAATGAACAAAATCAGGAAAGAATCATGGTTGGTAAATCATATTTCTTATCTCCTGAATCAATTAAATTATCTGACTTAGGTGTTCATCATTCTAAAGCATTTGTAGAAGGATTAAGTGGTGTGTATGGAGTACATTGGATGAGAAGTAGTAAAATTATTTGGAAAATAATGTCTGACGGACAATCATTCCAGGTTATTGATTTGGCTAGAAATAAGTTATTCAAATCAGAGTTTAAAAAATATATTGACACGGTTAGTGATTTAATCCTTGAAGATAAAATACTTCAAGGAAATGGTATTATTGTTTGGCAAGATAAAGAATATGGAGAAATCAATTTTACCTTCCTTAAAAAAGCAGAACCTTTAGAGATTCCAATTCCAATCAATACCAATGATTATTTGTATGATAGTACTGTAGTTTATAAAAATGGATCGATTTGTTATCATAATAATCAATTTTATTATTCAATATCGAGTTATAATAAAGACAATCAACCCGGGATAAACCTTCTACATTGGATACCTTTTAATCTTTCTAATGCACAGAATTTTGATAATACTCAAACCTATGGAATGTATACGGTATTGAGAAATAATCCAGAAGGTATTGTAATGGTTTTAATAGATCCTTATAATCCGGCTACGCAAAAAACAGTCAACAATTTAATGGAGTTTAATACTTCTGATCCTAAAAATTATATAAGGTGTGATCTTTATAGTCAAGATACAAAGAAGACATTTGTGTTTGATGAGTATTTGGATAATCCCAGAGGAGCAAATGAATTTTATCCATCATTAATTATACAATCCAATGACTACACTTATCTAAACAAATCATACGATAGTTATTTAAAGGATAAAATATATCAGCAAAATATAACCGATAATGATTACTTAAACTTCTTTAATGAAGATAAGAAAATGAAAGTATCTTTTTATGTTACCGGAGAACAATCTAAAGCTGCATTATTTGAAAAGATTTTTGAATCATTGGAAATAACATCATCAGAAGAGACAGTAGAGAAAATTGAATTTGAAACAGAGAATCAATATTCGGCATTAGCACCATTTATAGATCCAAATAAATATTGGCAGAATCCGGAGTATAAAATGAATAAATGGCATATTCCGATACCAATTCAATCAAGTTCAAAAAAGGGTGAGTTTGATACTGGATCTAATATTGCTGGAATGTGGATGAAGGTAACAATTACCTATTCTGGAAAATCTTTAATACATTTGAAAGATATTATAACGAATTTAAATATAAAGGAAACTTAATATGCCTACAAACAGACA
>JAIPHI010000019.1 GCA_021735285.1 Fidelibacterota bacterium
TACTCAATTTCCAGTCCGGAAACTGATGAACAGGCCGTGATTGAAATTGTGGCTAAGGGTGATGGCTCAATTTTAGTTGATTATATATCTATGATGCGAGCTGACATTCGAAAGAATGGAATGTTACGGCCCGATCTTGTTCAGGCTCTAAAAGACCTGGAACCGCCTTTTATTCGTTGGCCTGGTGGCGCTTTCGCTTCAATTTACAAATGGAAAGATGGAATTGGACCTCATGTTTCTCGCACCTACCATCCCAATGAGATATGGGGAGGTTATTCGGATTATTATGGTTTTGGCACAGATGAATTTATGGAACTTTGCCGTCAGCTGGATACAGAACCAATGGTGGTTTTAGCAGCGACCAGCACTGATCCTGAAATGGTGCAAGATGCTATGGATTGGGTTCATTATCTGAATGATCCCCGAACGACCAGATGGGGAAAAAAGCGGGCAGCGAACGGACATCCTGAACCTTATAATGTAAAGTATTTCCAGATTGATAACGAGCCGATGAATCATGGGTTGACTCCTGATCAATATGCTGAAATTGTGAATGTATATGGGAGTAGATTACGGGAAATTGCTCCTGAGGCCAGGATAGTGGCCTGTGGTCAGAAACGTTCTAATGATATGAACTGGAGTGAGAAAGTCATCGATATTGCCGGAGATAATTTTGATATTTTAGGGTGTCATAATTATGAATATGAGGTTGAAAATTTTCAAACTGGCCTGCGCAGAATAGAGAATTACCTGGTGAAATTAAGGGATTATATAAGAAATTCCGAACATTCTGATATCCAGCTTGCTGTTTTGGAATGGGGACTATGTCGCAGTTATGATTGGCGGGCTGGTCTTCATTCGGCTGGTAGTTTAATTTCCTACGAAAAATTGAGCCCGAAATTGGAAATGAGCTGCCCAGCTTTATTAATGCGCAATACAACTGATGATCCGAGGTGGAGAGCTTTTATCTATCATGATCACGTGGATTGGTTCCCTGGTTCTGGTTATGTTGTGGAAAATTTGTTTCGAGATCATTATGCGGAGAAACGTTTTGCATCGATAAGGGGAACATTTCGGGATATTGAAGAGCGCTCCGATTTTTTCGATGAAATTTCAC
This sequence comes from Fidelibacterota bacterium, assembly GCA_021735285.1. Taxonomy (GTDB): domain Bacteria; phylum Fidelibacterota; class UBA2242; order UBA2242; family JAFGTP01; genus JAIPHI01. The sequence continues at coordinate 1,118 of JAIPHI010000019.1, forward strand.
GAATGAAGCCCCGCGATTGGACACCCGGCTCAGTAGATGCGATTGCTACGGGAAGTAATGATGGAAAACGAATCGTTATTAAAGCTGTCAATTATCAAGCTCAGAGAAACATACTGCTTGCTCGCCTCCAGGGTTCTAAAGCACCTGAGGATGCTAATGTGAAAATCTATAAATTAAGGGCAGGGCTTAAGGAATCTCCATCAATGGAAAATCCTGATAAAATAAAACCAGTGGAAAATACTATGCCTTACAAGCGTGATTTGACTATCGAATTGAAGCCCTATACAGTTGCTGTTGTTGAGATCACAGCAAAATGATGATAGAACCATTAAGACTTAATTTTAAGGGTCTTCAAAATATTTGGTGTGTAAATATGAGGTGTGAAATAGAATTAGATGTAGATCAATTCTAGCCTTAATTATGCTGAAGCATATCAGGTATATCGGATGGTTACTTGTATTCCACGATGAATTGGGGGAATATTTTAGATTCTGAGGAAGTATAAAAAATGAGATTACACCATGCCTCGCAAGAGATGCCTTTGGCGCTTCAGCAGGCTCTTTGAAACTCTATTTATTTTCAATTTCCAGGTTTAAAAAATTGCCGGGACATTGGGCCTTGATTATTAGAAGATTGGTTAATAAAAAAAGAGAATTTTGAATATCGAATTTCCAATTATGAATTTTGTATCGTCCTGAAATAGGTTGACACTTTCAAAAGTAGGCAAACTATGCTAACTATTGTATATAGCTGTCTTATAAAATGATAGATATAATTTATTACAAATACTAGTTAAATCTATTTTCCCTTCAGCCTATTGAAGGCTTCAGGAAAATCCACAACTAAGGATAGTTATACTACATCAGACAAAACTTTTGCAAATCACTATATAAAATATCAGTCCCGAATTGTTATATTTGATAACAATGCTGTCTTCTGATTGTAAAATTTATTATATCCGCATCAGAATTTTTGAAGCCCCCTAAATTGACGAAAATCAGGAGGAGAAAATGAGCTCTCAAGAAAAGGTCCAATTAACTGCAGAGCAGGAAACATTGCTTGTGCCTCTCTATTGTAAAATTCATGAGTGTGAAAGTATTTTTAGTGATCCGAAGGCACGGGAAATTGCTCAACAAATTGAATATGATTTTTCTGGTCTTGATATTCCTCGAAAAACCTGTCATATGTTATGTATGCGGGCTCATCAGTTTGACTGTTATACACAAGAATTCTTTACAAAACACCATGAATCTACTGTATTGCATTTGGGATGCGGACTCGATAGTCGTAATCTACGCATCAAGATTCATTCTAATATCTGGTATGATCTTGATCTGCCAGAAGTGATGGATCTGAGAAATAAATTTTATGAAGAATCCGATTGTTATCATATGCTATCATATTCTGTTACCGAAAAGGAGTGGCTAGATCAAATTTCAGCAAATAATAATCCGGTACTTATTCTGGCTGAAGGTTTATTTATGTACCTGACAGAAGGTGAAGTTAAGAAATTGATCCAATCTCTGGTTGAGAAGTTCTCTCACGGTGCTTTGATTTTTGATGCTTTTAGTACTCTCACTGCGCAACATGCCTCATCCCACCCCTCATTACATAGTACAGGAGCAAAAACACTCTGGGGATTAGATGATCCGGGAATTATCGAAAAATGGATAGAGAGAATTAAATTGGAAGAAGAGTGGTATTTTACGCAAAGTTCTCAGCTGCGTAATTTATCCTGGATAAAGAGATTACCTTATAGGATTGCAAATTTATTTACAGCGGCTAAACGAGCTCATAGGATCCTCTATTATAATTTTTGATTTTAGATTCCATTTTGTTATAATTACTGATAAACTTAGTAAGAAATAGGTACTTGAAAATTATTTCTAACTAGATTATCTTACATATAATGGAGGATATCATATGAAACGATATCTATTTATATTGTTATTCTTTTTACTGCTAGTTTGCAGGACTTTTAACTGTTGTGATGATACAAAGGTTAAAGTTGAAGCTTATCAGCATGAGAGTAAGTTGTGTATAAATAATGAATCATCTTCGTTTATTTGGTATTTTGCCTGTGATCAAGATACTGCTATTGTATTAGATTGGGCCCCCAACTGTCATAGGGGTGAGCGGATTGATGGATGGCAGGTAAATTGTATTGAACTAAATAATATTACAGGTTATACTGAAGAGTCTGATACTATCCTGGTCTATTGGTGGGAATGTGAGAATAATGAACCAGGTGCTGTAAATGTGATTGAAGTACCTGTATGGGCTCAAGGCGAATTTCGATAAATTGAGGTATGGAAATTGTAAAAACATAATGTTAATTGTTAGAATGGATTTATTTTTATAGATTGTAATGGAATTTTGAAAAGTGGGGTCTGTTTTGAGAAAAATAAATGTTTCGGAAATAATACCAGTTGTAAAAAAATTATGTATAGATGCCAATTTATATGTAAATAAGGATATAGCTGAGAAAATAAAAGAGAGCCTTGACCAGGAAACTTCTCCAACTGCAAGAAACATTCTGAAATTAATTTTAAAGAATCATGAGATGGCTGAGCAGGAAAAAATGCCACTTTGTCAGGATACAGGAATCCCCATTATTTTCTTAGAAATTGGTCAGGATCTACATTTATCCGGTGGTGATCTAAATGCAGCAATAAATGAAGGAGTTAGACAGGGCTATAAGGAAGGTTACTTACGAAAATCTTTAGTAGATGATCCAGTTCTAAATAGAAAAAATACAGGAGATAATACTCCGGCGATTATCTACACTGATATTGTTCCTGGAGAGCAGCTAAGAATCACCATTATGCCAAAAGGTGGTGGCGCTGAAAATATGAGTGAAGTTAAGATGATGAAACCCGCTGATGGAATAGAAGGGGTGAAAAATTTTATAGTTGAGCGTATTATAAGATCCGGTGGCAATCCCTGTCCTCCGGTTATTGTGGGAGTCGGAATTGGTGGTAGTTTTGAACAATCTGCTTTGCTGGCAAAAAAAGCTCTGCTGAGACCGCTCAATAAGAATAATCCCGATCCGGTATATGCTAAAGTGGAAAGTGATATTTTAAGACGGATCAATAGATCCGGTGTTGGGCCCCAGGGCTTAGGAGGCAGAACAACGGCTCTGGCCGTTCAGATTCTACAGCGTCCCTGTCATATTGCATCTATGCCTGTCGCAGTGAATGTGGAATGCCATTGCCATCGGCATAAATCAGTGTTAATCTAGGCGCGTATCGAGAGTAAATGAGAAATTATAAAGGATAACCAAATGTCAGAACCAGTCCATCTGCAAACTCCCTTAAAAAGTGACGATTTAATACAATTAAAAGTTGGTGAGAAAGTTCTTATTTCAGGAACTATCTACACAGCGCGAGATGCAGCTCATAAAAGATTGGTGGCATTAATACAGAAGGGCAAGGAATTGCCTTTCAATATCAAAGGGGCAGTTATATATTTTGTAGGGCCGGCACCAGCCCCGCCTGACAAACCAATCGGTTCTGCCGGGCCAACTACTTCCTATCGCATGGATCCATATTCGCCGATTCTGCTCGATGCTGGATTGAAAGCCATGATCGGAAAAGGCGCTCGCAGTCAGGGAGTGGTCGATTCCATGGTGAAAAATAAGGCTATTTATCTTGCTGCTATTGGTGGTGCTGCTGTGGTTACAGCTCAGGCTGTAAAAGCGGCCAAAGTGATTGCCTATGCTGATCTGGGCCCCGAAGCCATCCGGGAATTAAAAGTAGAAAATTTTCCGGCTTTTGTTGCTAATGATTCAGAGGGGAATGATATTTACAAAATTGGTATTGAAAACTACTGTACAGAATAAATTTTACTAATGAGTTTATCTGTGTTGTTTGAATTTTTCAGGCAAAATTTTTTTATAGCATGATAAATTAATTAAAATTTAAATTGGTATTTCATTTTGTTGACTGATTTTACGATATCTCCCCGGAGAAACACCATAATATTTTTTAAACATTTTATAAAAGTAGCTAAGACTCTGAAATCCAAGTTGTAATGATATGGCCAGGATTTTTTTATCTGTTTCGATTAATTTTTGGGCTGCTTTTTTTATTCTTAATTCAGTAATAAAATCTGTGGGCGTTCTATCCATATATTTCTGAAAACATTTACAAAGGTGCTCCTGAGTGCAGGGCGCTTCCTTTTTCATGTGTTGAAGACCCTTTTTTAGATTTTTAATTTTATTCATAGAATTGCATAGATTCTCAAACCATGGAGGCAGATTCCTGGTCATATGTGAGGGCTGTTCTAAAAAATAGTTACTGAATATACGGGCGAGTAATATTTTAATTTTTAACCGGGCCAGGTCTGTAGAAGTCCTTTGCAAAGTATTCATTCGAATCAGTTCGTTGGCCAAATTTTCTGTCTCTTTTAGTGATAATTTGAAAATTGGTGAGATCACGGGGCCGGTATAATTTCTCATAAAATAGTCATTTCCTAGATACTGGCTAAGATCTAGTAAAAATTCTAATTTAAATGCAACATTAATTAATTTACATGCAGAATTATTAAATTGTTCGAAGTAATGCCTATCAGAAGGTCTGATAAACACCAGAGTCCCGGTTTCCAACTCCTGCTGTTCTCCATTAATTATATGCCTTATTTTGCCTTCAATTATCAGAAAAAATTCTGCAAATTCATGGGTGTGAGCCTTTGTTGTGGCCTTAGAAATGGTATTATAGCGTAAACTCCCGCCAACTGAAATGTTGCTCTGTCTTTTTGACTGATCCCAATCTATTCCATGGAAGGTAATGTGAGCACCGGCTGGAACTGATATAAAATCATCTTTCTTGAGAAAAACTGTTTCCATAATATTAATATATAGCAAAATTGCAATAATCAAAAGAATAAAATCAAACCTAAATCCAGTAATTTGAGTAGAAAATCTATTATAATTATATTTTTGATAATATTAATTATATGCAAAAATATAATTTCCTCTATTTAAAAAATAGAGATTAAAAAGAATTTCAAGTCTGGTTAACTACATTTCGGAAAGAATGGAATTTTAGTCTTTTTTTATCCAGCGGGCGAGTTTTTTCGCACTTTTTTCCTCGCTGAGAAAAGTGCACTGGCTTCCAGGACAAAAAATAGTCAATCTATAAAAAATTAATGGCCCCTTTATTAAGATTTTGCCCTTTTTATTAAATCAAGTATAATAACTTTTATCTTTCGAATCTATTCTATTATGTTGTTACTTTTGTCCCGTCACAAAAGTAACCCATCACCGAAGGGATCCCCATGGGAAAAGGCGCCGGCGAAATAATTAAATGCTAAAATTTAACTCGCTTCACTAAAAATATTTTAATGCTTTATTTTACGAGTGAATAATACTCATTCTTTACTCCAACTTGAAGTTCTCGAGGTAAATATAAGGCTATGTGATTGACCCGCTGTACAATATTTTTTTAACGTTCCGTTCCTAAATTTTCAAGCCGTATTTAATTATAATGCCGGAAAAAAAACAATTATATTATTTGCTGAAAAACGGGGGTATCCCATTTGTAAAAATTTAAAAACAAATTGATTGTTAAAATTTTGATTACTAAGCTAAGCCCGATTTTTGTGTAGATGAAATTGAAATATATTGGAGGTATAAATGGAAGATATAAAGCTGGATCTGAGTAATCTGGATCAAGTATTTCCTGAAGAATTCTCGGAAGAACAGCTAGCCAGTGCTAAGACTCTCTTTTTGAAAAAATTGGCAGAAAAAGCGCACAAATTCTATGGTGGCAAAATTCAGACCGGACCCAAAGCCGGTGTTTTTGGTTTCAATTGGTTTAATGTCTGGTACACACCCGGAGTTTCCAAAATTTCTACATCTATTCGAGATGACAATGAAAAATCTTTCGAACTTTCCAATCGCGGGAATTTAGTTGCTGTAGTTAGTGATTCGACTCGGGTATTAGGGGATGGTGATGTTACGCCTCCCGGCGGACTTGGCGTAATGGAAGGCAAAGCCTATCTCATGAAGTATCTGGGGGGAGTAGATGCTACACCAATTTGTATCGACAGTAGAAATGAAAATGGTAAGAATGATCCTGATAAAATAATTGATCTGGTAAAATGTATTCAACCCACTTTTGGTGCTATTAATCTTGAAGATATCTCTCAGCCGAATTGTTATAAAGTGCTAGATACCTTAAGAGCAGAATGCGACATCCCTGTCTGGCATGATGATGCTCAAGGAACAGCCTGTGTAACCCTGGCTGGTTTGTTGAATGCTTTGAAATTAGTCGATAAAGATATATCTGAAATAAAAACCGTACTATATGGAGCAGGAGCTTCTAATACTACAATTGCCAGAATTATTTTGGCTGCTGGTGGAGATCCCGAAAAAATGATCATTTTCGACTCCAAAGGTTCTCTGAGTAAGAATCGGGATGATATTAAAGTAGATGAGAGATTCTACAGAAAATGGGAACTGTGTAAAAAAACCAATCCTAATTGTATTATTGATATAGAAACAGCCTTTGAGAATGCTGATGTGTTGATTTCGCTTTCTATTCCTGGCCCTAATGTGATAAAAAAAGAGTGGATTGAAAAGATGGGCGCGAAGCCTATTGTTTTTGCCTGTGCTAATCCTGTTCCTGAAATCTATCCTCATGCAGCGAAAGAAGCCGGTGCTTATATTGTGGCTACAGGCCGGGGTGATTTTTCGAATCAGGTTAATAATTCCCTTGGCTTTCCCGGTATCTTAAAAGGTGCTCTTATGGTGCGAGCTCATAAGATTACCGATAATATGGCTATTGCTGCTGCAAAGGCTCTAGCCGATCATGCTGAAGAGCGGGGCATTAACCCTGAAAATATTGTACCTACAATGGAGGAAACTGATGTTTTCCCCCATGAGGCGGCTGATGTTGCTATGCAGGCCATTAAGGATGGGGTGGCCAGAAAAGAATTGACCAGACAAGAAGCCTATAATTGGGCGAAAAAAGATATTGAATATGCCAGGTCAATGGTTGACAAAATGGAGGAGGATGGACTTCTGAAAGAGCCACCAAGTTCATTACTCAAGGAAGCTCTAGATTGGACCCTCGAGAATGTATAGCGATTTGCAAAAGTTTTGTCCAATGTAGCATAACTATCCTTAGTTGTGGGTTTTCCTGAAGCCTTCAATAGGCTGAAGGGAAAAATATCTAAACAAGTTTTAAAAATCTTTATATCTTAAATTATAAGACAATTATTATGAAAATCGCTATATAAGCCTATTTATGAATAGAAACAAAGAAGGGCAGAGTCTGAAACTCTGCCCTTTGATATTTTAAATGATTTTATTGAGAAATAAGAACTCTTTTATTCCAATCTATGGTAATAATTCCTCTTTGATCCAGTAATATGGCCGCTCATTGGAGCGAAAACCGTATTTATAACCCTGTGAAAAAAATATGTTTTGGATCTTACTATGCTTACGAAGTATGGAGTCGATATATTTGTTAAGTTCACTATCGGTTAATTTTCTTTCATTATAAATATCTTTCAGTTTGATGTTGCTAATTAGAGAGTTTGTGCCCGGTAATTCCCATAATTTACGATTGATCTGTTCCATTGTCAGGTCTTTAAATTGGGTATTGCCAGCTTCTCCCAGATATTCCTTCAGGATCTGCATCCAGGTATTGTAGAGTGCATCCCGTCTCTGGCTGCCGGTCGTGGCACTTCTCAGCTGCCGGAGAGTACGTTCCAGGTCTCCCAGTTCAGTGGCATCCATTAGTAAAACTCTTTTAAATAAATCGTGAGTTTGACCTTCAACCCGCATGGAGGTATAACCCGGTGTATAAACCTGATATTTATTAACTTTTAGAGTCGCCAGCTCATCAACTGACAGTCCACTCTGTTGAAATACAGCCCAAATACCTTCCGAAAAGGGAAGCGTGTAAAAATCACCCTCACTATTTTTTTCTGCTTTGCGTTGCTCTTCCGTATAACTGGCACCCGCAGTTATTCTGTTGATACGGGTAATTAAACTATCATTGCTGGCGTCCACACCGCCAATAAATTTTTCTATTTCATGCTGAATTTCACTTTCATTCATGGTTTCTCCATCATCCATAGCAACTACCTTGGCAGCCAGAGGAGACTCCTTTAGATTATAATTACCACCCTCTATTTCCCACTCTAGATCGGAAAGATTAAATAAGCCCTTATATTTTTCAGATAATATTCTGTGGTATTTCTGAGCGGCCTGTAATGCAATTTTTTTACTCTGACTGGTAAAATTATCATAGACCTGACTAACAGATGGTTTATGCACCTGAATGGATATATAATGACAGTAATTATCAGCCATCATCTCAGCAATTTTTTCAGGTGTACGCCCTTCCTGGTCAGGTACATGATTACCAGCATCTCCCAATTGTATAATTACGTTTGTCTCATCCTCTTTCAATCCAAGACTTTTGAGTGCGGTTTCCAGACCTAGATATGGAGCTTCTGCATGAGTATTATTACTTATATCCTTGGCTTTTTCAGGATTGAAAAAACTTTCGAAAGATTGCGTGCTTTTAAAACCGCGGGTTCGAACTCTAAGCCTTCTGGATTCGGAATAATCGCGGTAAATTACGCCTGCAAAGTCGATGGCATTTTCACCATATTTATTACGATATTCAAGATTTAAGTCTTTGGTAGAGTTGCGAATGGCCTGGGAAACAGCCTTAAAAACTTTTTGCATACTGCGAGTTCCATCAACTACAAAAACGATTTTAATTTTTCTTTTCTGAGCAATAAGTTTATCGATCTTGTTTTGCGTCTTAGCAATTTTTTCGCTCATTTTAGCCAACTTTTTGCCCTGTTCTGTATAAATATCACCCATTACTCCGGTATTTAGAATAGCGGGATCAGCAGGGTCATTTCTGAGGACAGGAAAACGGCGCCACTCTCCTATCAATCTTTCAGAGGAGAGAGGATCGTTTTTCCAGATGATATCTTTTTTATCCTGAGGAGCACCTAATTTAAAGCTGCGGGCAGCATCAATATTACTGAAAAATTTGGCCTTCTTCCCGTTTTTACGTTCCTGCACAGCTTCATATTCCCAATTTGGCTCGATAGCAACTCTGTTAAACCAGAGCACAGAACGATCATTAGGAACCCAGCCTTTGATAACAGTATTGACAGAAGTTTCACCGAAAAAACTATTTTTACCTAACAACAGATAATCGCCATTTTCCGATTTTTTGAAGATGTAGAAAAACTGAAAAAGCCTTGATTCTTCACCTGTTAACTGAGCATTATTGACGGGTGATTCCCGAAATCTCACTATATCCGGTTTGTCTCCGGCATTTTCTGACTTGAGCTGCTCGACAGTATTTAAGATCATAGCCTTACGATTGATCTGACCTTTTTGAGTAACCAGATTATTTGACCATAGGAGTAAATTTTGTTTTGGTATCCAGCCATAATCTACTGCTTCGGCTGATAAGGTATCTTTTTGGAGGTTAGGATCTTTGACAATATGTAAACATTCTGCCCGTTCTTCCAGTACGAAAAATTGTTCCATAAAACCGGCTTGTTTGTATTGTTCGCCTCGTGGTGAATGAAAAGTCAGGTTATTACTTCTATCGGAGTAAACCTCCCAGATGATTGACATTCGTTCTGAATCGGCAACTTTAGATATATCAACCCCGAGGCTATCATCGGATGCCGGTTGATTATATTTCATAGGCATATATAAAACTTTCTTACCCTGTAGTGGATTAGCAAATATGGGAATTGAGAATAATATTATTATAAGAAATACTAATTCTGTTTTTATTTTTTTCATTTTTCCTCCGAACACTTTGGATTTTAAAGAACGGTTTTATAAATATTTTAGTTCTATATTAGAATTATTGATTTGTTTGGAAAATTGTGAATTTTTGTATTGACTATCTATGCAGATGGTTAAATTTTGTCTGGAGATCTGCACCTGACTTATTTTATTAAGAAGGTGTGAGATTGCTGTTGAAAGTCGCTCTACATTATCGCCGGAAAGGAATAGATAATAATGAGGACTGAGTTTATTGCCATACTGAGCCGGAGAATTTAGATATTTCTCCAGGATGTCCTTCCGTTTGAGGATTAATGAAAAACGGTCCAGTGACTCTAAAATATTGCTGGTGCGGGGATGAATTCTATAGATTTTATTTAAAATATTTTTATATTCGACATTTTCAGTATTGAATACAGATTCATATCCGTTTGTAATATATAAGAATATATTATCAATTTTTTCCATTTTATTCAGAACCCAATTCTCAAAAAGTGAGCGATCAATTTGATCTCTGGAAATATCGTAGAGGATGATCGGCAGTTCACGTTCTTTTTCTAAATAATATAATTTATAGTTCCCCGGTTTTGTATAAACTGCTGCTTCGATCTTTTCATCTTTATGATTGAAAAATTGCCATCTATATTTTGAGCCATAAACCTGCACAGGAAATTCAAGATCATATAAATTCACTCCACCTTCAATTTCTGTTGTTAAATAGGTCTCTGTTTTACCAGCAGCGTTTTTTAGGTAGAGTTTTTCTGGTATAAATACACTACTTTCTTTGTTGATCAGCTGTATTTGTAATTCAGATTGACTGAGGCCGAGCCGTAATTCATTTTGTTTTAAACTAGAAATGCTTTGTAAGTAATCTTCATAAAATGGTCTGGAAATTTGGATTTTATAATCCGAGGGTTTAATTGATTCCCAGGAGGGAATATGCAATTCCATAATTGGTTTGTACCCGGTACCACTGCTAACGATATTTAGTCGGCTTGAGGGAAGCGGCTTATTTTTAAATAGAACAGATATAGAATCCAGATCTTCTTTTGTAAAATTTATAAAGCTGTCAAAATTCTCCGGGTTTTGTTTTTTGCATGTGATTCTGAGTGTGTCTGTAGGAGGGAGGAAATATAGTATCTGATCAGCCTTATCATATGTAATTTGCCAATCTTTATCACCTACCGGTTTTGCCTGACCCTGTTCTAACAATTTGCCATATTCTCCAGGTACTGTAAGCTGTTCTTTTCCATTAATAGTTTCGATCACAAAGTTCTTATCTCCGATTTGAATTTTTTGAATAATGTCTGTGGTGTTTAATTCCGGGTAATTTTGACCGGTTTCAACTTGGATTTCGGCCCTAAAATCGTCTTTGAGGCCAACTCCAATTCTTTGAGAACAATTAAAGAGGAAAGTCGCCAGTAGTAAAATAAATGATATTTTCCGCATTTTCTCTGCTCCGTTTTATTATTTCCAAAAACCACCTGAATTTACTAAAACTTTATACTATAATAAATCGGAATTTGTTTCCTTTATCAGGATGTTCAATTCAGACGATTATTTTATCGAAGAATTATAAAGGTGTTTTGGTTATTTTTACTGTAAAGGTTCTTTATTGGAGAAGCAAAATAGAGGATGATTATATTAGGATTAGAGTTATATATATGTTTAAGGAGGTGAATTTTAGAGTAAATTGCTTGCTATCTCGGCTAGCTGAGAACGTTCGCCTTTTTCCAAATTAATATGCCCAAATATATTCTGACCCTGCATTTTATCGATCAAATAGGCCAAACCATTGGAATGCCTGTCAAGGTAGGGATGATCAATCTGATGAATATCTCCGGTAAAAACAATCTTTGTCCCTTCACCTGCTCGAGTGATAATAGTTTTAACTTCATGGGGAGTTAGATTTTGAGCTTCATCTACAATAAAAAATATTTTGACCAGACTTCGGCCCCGTATGTATGCCAGAGGAGTAATTAGTAATTTTTCGTTTTCAAGCATTCCGTTTAATGTTTGAACCATCTTCGATTCTGCACTAAACTGATCTCGAATTACTCCCAGATTATCGTATAGAGGCTGCATATAAGGCCGAATTTTTTCATCAACATCTCCAGGCAAAAATCCGAGATCCTTATTACTCAAGGCCACGATTGGGCGTGCCATTAAAATTTGATTATAGTGTCTTCGCATTTCTAAAGAGGCAGCCAAAGTTAATAAAGTCTTACCAGTTCCTGCTTTACCGGTCATTGTAACCAGTTTTATCTCGGGATTCATCAATAGATTCAGAGCAAATGTCTGTTCTGCATTACGGGGTACTATTCTATAGGCAGACTTTTTTTCAACATGCTCATATGTATTGTCAATGGAATTATAGTAAACCAGTGCGGATTTATCCGGATTTTTAAATATGAAAGATTCATTATTAACGGGAGGAGGATCGAGCTCTAGAGCCTCTGATGAGATTTTAAAAGGTTTGTTATACATTTGATCGATTATCTCCGGAGGAACATTTTCAACCAGCCGATGACCTTTGTATAATTTTGATAAATTTCGGACATGATCGGTAGTATAGTCCTCAGATAAAAGGCCAAGAGCTTTGGCTTTAATTCGAAGATTAACATCTTTTGTAATAAGAACAACTTTTTGATCTATATACTTTTTATTTGTCAGGAAAGCGATATTCAGAATATGGTGATCAGGTTTATCGGCAGAAAAGTTCTTTTTAATATCCGGGACTAATTCCTCTTCTATTTTAACTGAAATGTTACCCATATCAGGACCAATTTTTACCCCGCCATTAAATAGTTTGTGAGCACTTAAGTCATCCAGAATTCTTAAAAAATTGCGGGCATGATAATTTATAGTTCGATTTCCGGTTTTAAATTGGTCAAGTTCTTCAAGCACTGTAATAGGAATCAGTACATCATTTTCCTGAAACTGCCTGATACAGCTGCTATCATGTAAAATAACATTAGTATCCAGCACAAAAATCTTCTTGTTTTCTGACATATTATTCCTCAGTGAAAATTTGATATATTTAAGATTGTTCACATATCTTTAAAGGTAATAAAAAAATATATATGAATACAGTAAAAATTTTTGAATTACTTAGTGATTCTGTTTAAAACTCTGTTTATATTAAAGTTAATAATATGGCTCTCTGAGATACTTTATAATTGCCAAGCTTGAAAAAAATAATAAAAAATGGAGGCTCTGCTTGGGGTAGTTCATTTGTAGCACAACTATCCTTAGTTGTATTTTTTATCCGAAGCCCTCAATGGGCTGAGGAAAAAAAAGAAAGGAAAATAATTTTTTGATTTATCAGCTATGATTACTGAAAATAGAAATAGTCTATTTTATTCTCTTCAAATTCTTTCCCTGCTGTTACTTTTGTCGCGCCACAAAAGTAACCAAAAGGGCGCCGGCTGGATAATTAAATACTAAAATTTAGTTCGCTTTACTGAAAATATTTTAAGACTCTGGTATTATTGCTAGTGATTTCAATTATGAGATTTGGATCATATTTTTCGGTAAATTAAACTATCCTAGCTCACATTCGCTGAAAAATATTTTTTAACCGTTTCGCGCCTAAATTTTTTAGACGTATTTAATTATCGTGCCTTAAAATTTTTATGAGGGATTGAAAATTAAATATCTAATATCTTAGTGCCTATTAAAAGTTAGCAGCTTCAATTCCAGATCTACAATTAAAATTTATCTGAATCAATATATTTATATTACTCTTCTCTCACTTTGTTCTTCAATATACCAATATTTTCAATTTCAATTTCAACAATATCACCGTTTGCGATTGGACCTACACCAGAGGGGGTACCGGTCATGATAATATCATCTTTTTCTAATGTAAAGTTTTGGGATATAAAACTAATTATTTCCGGGATTTTAAAGATCATTTTAGAGGTATTTGAAGCTTGAACGGTTTTGCCATTTAAGCGGCACTCAATGTCCAGGTTTTGTGGATCGTCAATTTGATCGGGAGGAACTATAATTGGTCCTATGGGGCCAAATGTATCCAATGATTTTCCTCGAAACCAGCCGGAGTCATCCCCGGTTTGTAAATTTCGCTGGCTCACATCATTCATGCAGGTAAATCCCAAAATATACTCCCGAGCTTTTTTCTCTGGTATATCTTTGCCTCTTCTATTAATAATGATTGCCAGCTCGGCTTCGTAGTCCACACGTGGATTTTTGAAATTGTAGCGGTCTAAAAAATTTGGAATAATAATATCACTGCCATTTTCGATTAGAACATTGGGCGTTTTATTAAAAAGGACTGGTTCCTCAGGAATTCCTTTGGATTTTGAAGTAGCCTGGGAAACACTTTCTTTGATATGGTCTAAATAATTAAGCCCGAGCGCGATAATTTTAGATGGATTTATCTCATATTCCTTGGATCGATTTTTCATGGGAAGAATTATCATTATATCCTCATTTTTTAATTCGAAATAAGACTATAAACACTCCAAGTTTAATACATTTTTTGGAAAAAGAATAAAAAAAGCTTGACTTTGATCTATTGCAGTTTTAATATACTAGTGTATTAATGACATATAACACTAATAGGGAGGCACGATATGATTAAAATTGAGAATTTAACTTTCAATTATCCCAAACAGAAAGAGCTATTTAACAATCTGAATTTACAATTGAAAGACGGCTCGGTTCACGGTTTATTGGGAAAGAATGGAGCAGGTAAGACAACATTATTAAAAATAATAGCCGGGCTTCGTTTTCCTAAAAAAGGTTACTGCCGGGCCTATGGGTATGATACTTATAAGCGTTATCCGGATTTTCTGAAGAAGCTCTATTTTATTCCGGAGGAGTTTTACACGCCTTCAATTACAATTAAGGAGTTTATTGGTATTTATGCTCCTTTCTATCCGAACTTTAGCAAAAGCAATTTATATGAATATATCAAAGAATTCGAAATTCCGGATAAGGGCAATTTGTCATCTTTCTCCTATGGTCAAAAAAAGAAATTTCTGATCTCTTTTGGTCTGGCGACTAATTGTCAGATATTGATTTTGGATGAACCCACAAATGGTCTTGATATTCCAAGCAAATCCAAATTCCGTAAGGTCCTGGCTTCATCTATTAATAGTGAACGGTCATTTATAATCTCGACTCATCAGGTGCGGGATATTGATCAATTGATTGATCCGATTGTTATTCTCGATGAAGGAGAAATTATATTCAATCACAGTCTTGATGAAATTTCCAATAATCTGGCTATTCAAATTGTTGATGAATTACCTGAAGAAGATGTTTTATATTCTGAGAGTACAATTGGAGGCTACTCAGTTGTTAAGGAAAATATTGATCTTGAGAGTACTGCTCTCGATGTTGAGACTATTTTTAATGCGGTGATAAATAACAAAGATAAAATTAATCAGATCTTTGATAAAAGTAATAAACCACAATCATAGAGGTGTTATATGCAATTTAATAGATATTTAAATTTTAGACGGCTTTTTTTACAATTAAAAAACGATCTCTTTCGGCATTATCGAACCTGGCTAATAACTTTAGGCGCTATTACAGGTGTGCTTGTGGCTATCGATCTTTTGCCGGGAGTTATTTCAGGAACTCCTCACATTCCTGTAGAAACATATTATTCTTTATTTCTGATTGTTGGCTTCATTTTTAGTAGTTCTGTTTTTATTGAAATGCATGACTCCCAAAAGGGCCTTGTGTACCTGACCACTCCAGCATCAGAATTAGAGAGATTACTATCTAAGTTTTTGATTACCAATATATTCTATATTCTTGTGGCATTTATTTATCTTACTCTTTTGACTTATATTCTAAAAGGTATTAACGGACTTTTATTCGATTATACAAATGGACAATTCAATTTTAATTGGCAGGTGGTCAAAATCTATTTTATTGTTCAATCAATTTTTCTATTTGCGGGATCTTACTTTAAGAAACATGCTTTTCTTAAACTAATATTTGCAGGCTTTTTAATTAATATTGTTCTTTCCTTTTATCTGACAATCAGTTCAAAAATTATTTTTGATAATCTTGTTGGCCCCGGGATCAACTTTGATAATCTTCGCCTTTCCATTGGGGAGTTAGGTGAATTTGCAAAAAATTTATATCAAGCAGCAAGATTTACATTTAACTGGTTATTAGCCCCTTATTTTTGGGTACTGACCTACCTCAGAATTAATGAGAAAGAGGTATAATATGAAATTTAAAAATGATCGACCAATATATATTCAAATAGAGAAATTTATCAGAGAAAATATATTGAAAGGTAAGTGGGGAAGTGATGATAGAGTTCCTTCTATTCGAGAACTGGCAGTAGATATGGAAGTTAATCCCAATACTGTAATGCGCGCCTATTCAGAACTTCAAGATCAGGATATAATTTACAATAAACGGGGCATTGGCTATTTCATAAATGAAAATGCCAGGAAGAAGGTCATGCAACAGAGTAAGAAAAATTTTCTGCAAAAGCAGCTGCCCCAGGTTTTCAATCAAATGGAATTGCTGAATATAAACTTTAACGAATTAGAGGAATACTACAGGGAATATGAAACCAAAGGAGAGGATAATGAAACTATCAAATAAAATTTTATCATTAAGCGGTATATTATTACTTATAATTTTGACAGTTTTAATGCTTCAATTCAAGGGAATAGTGAGTGAATTAGTAGAGTACAGACAGGGCTCTAGCAAAAAAGAAGTTGAAAAGATGCTAAATTCGGAGATTATAAGTAAAGATTTTTCGATCCGAGATTTTGACGAAATAGAACTGGAATGCAATGCATCTGTGACTATTCGAAAAGCAGAAGATTTTGATATCCTGGTCAGAGCCCCTGAAAAGATAGTCAATACTGCTTCCTTACAGGTTAAAAAAGAAGGACATACTCTGCAAATTAAATGCCCTCCTTTAAGTCCTGAGTCAATGATGGGCAAGATAAACATTGAGATCCGTATGCCTCAATTACTAGAACTAGAGGTCAATAATTATGCTAGAGTCAATCTTTTGGATTTTATGGCTGACAATATGGAGATTCAAATCTCTGGCAATAGTGAACTCGTAGCAAATAACAATACAATTGAATCGTTAGATATGAACTGTTTTGGCTCTTCTGAGGTTGATTTCAAAGATAACAAAATAACAAATGCTAAAATTCAAGCCTTTGGCTCCAATGAAATCGGCATTACCATGGCTGGAGGTACATTGGAAGGCTCCTTAACCGGAAGTGGAGAATTGATATATTTTGGAGAAGTAGCCGATGTAGATGTAAAAACTATGGGATCTACTGAGGTTATTAGGAAGTGATCAATTAAGATTGATGTAAATTAATATTTTATTGTTTTGAATTCTGAGATTGGAAAACTTAAATTATCTATTGACATGCTTAAATAGAAATAAAAGAATGTAATAGAAAATATGAAAGTAGATTCTAAATTTGAACATATTAAACAGAAAATGAGGGATGAAAATATTCCTGAATTAGCAATTCGTAATTTTAAACATTATTACAGTGAATTGCTAGAAAAGGGAAAATCCGGAGGGCTGATTCGTGATCGAGAAATATCTCCTGTTGATGATATACCTCATTCTGATGAGCTTAAGGATGGCTATAAGGAAACAGGTCGTCGGGAATTATCCAGAACAGTTATGATAAAGCTAAACGGCGGACTGGGCACGAGCATGGGGTTAAACAAAGCCAAATCCCTGCTCAAAGTTAAAGACGGACTTTCCTTTCTTGAGATAATTATTAAACAGGCTACTCGAGATGATGTTGCTCTGGTTTTGATGGACAGCTTTCGAACTCGCAAAGATTCTATGCATGTTATCCAACAACATCCGGAATTGGAACAAGGAGTGCCTTTTGATTTTCTACAACATAAGGTCCCCAAAATTTTACAAGAAGATCTGACGGCTGCTAAATATCCGCAGGGTCCTGAACATGAATGGTGTCCTCCCGGTCATGGTGATATTTATAATGCTTTGCAAACAAGTGGTATGCTTAATCGATTACTGGGAAATGACTATGAATTCGCATTTGTCTCAAATTCTGATAATCTGGGAGGAGTAATTGATACATCTATTTTAGGGTATTTTGCTGAGCAAGGGATACCTTTTATGATGGAAGTTGCGCAAAGAACACCGGCTGATAAGAAAGGTGGGCACCTTGCTCAGAGAGAAGATGACCGTTTAATATTGCGGGAAATAGCTCAGTGCCCAAAGGAGGATATTGATAATTTTCAGAATATTACAAAATATAAATATTTCAATACTAACAATCTGTGGCTCAATTTAAAAGCTCTCAAAAATAAAATAGAAAAGGCTAAAAATGGTTTCACCCTTCCTATGATATGTAATGAAAAGCACTTGAATCCTCGTGATTCTTCAAGCCCGAAAGTTTTTCAATTAGAGACTGCTATGGGAGCAGCAATATCTAAATTTGATGATTCGCAGGCTATGCAAGTACCTAAAAATAGATTTCTGCCTGTTAAAAAGACAAATTCATTGCTTAATATTCGTTCTGATAATTATATTTTGAATGAAAAATACGAAGTTGTTGAGAATCCTGACAGAGAATTTGATCGATGTGACATAGATCTGGATCCAGTATATTATAAATTAATTGATGATTTGGAATCTCGCTTTCCATATGGGCCCCCATCACTTTTGAAATGTAAGGCTTTGTTGGTAAAAGGTGATGTCAAATTTGGGGAAAATATAAATATTATGGGAACTGTGACTATTTGGAATTCAAATGACAGCCAAAAAAAGATAGAAAATATGGACATCAAAGAGAATATCAAACTATAAAGGAAGTTGTTATGCCAAAAGAACATCATGAATTTTACGATAATTTAAATGAAAAGATTAGCAACTGGTTAAAATCTAAAGAAGGGCGGGAGTATAAATGGAGAAATTACATTAAATATACTCCTCATATGTTTAAACTCATCTGTAATTTATCATTGGATAAGAATGTAGATGACGAAATAAAAGGAAAATTGGCTCCGGTTGTAGCTTACTTTGTCTCCCCCTTTGACCATATTCCGGAGGAGATATGGGGGGCGGTAGGATTTTCTGATGATTTGATACTTTCAGCTCTGATTCTTAAAAAGGTTTATGATGATATTGACGATGAAATAATTGACAAATATTGGGATAGTGAGGAACAGGATCTGCAGGAACTGGTTAATAATATTAATGATAGCTCAGATCAGATGATTGAGAAAAAGTATTTAGATAAATTGGTCGATATGGTCGAATAAGAACTATTGTTTTTTTGATCCATCCTCAATTGGTTGGAATAAAAATATAGCGGTTTTAAAAACTTTTATTTTATGGTAGAGATAAACGTTTCTTTATTGCAAAACAGGAAGAGATTTTTTATTGAAGATTGTTATATATGGATGTCCTGGTTCAAATTATTTAAATATTTTACAACAAATATTATTAAACTGGACTCATATATAATGACATTAATTATCACTTGAAGTGTTTTTAGACTTCTTGGTAGTCTTTTTTTCTGATTTTTTGGATGATGTGGATTCTGTTGATTTTGATGGAGAGCTGCCACTGCTGTTGCTATTCGAATAATCAGTTATATAGAATCCGGAACCTTTAAATATTAACCCGGAGCCTCCACTAATTTTTCTTTCTACGCTCATATGGCCACATTTAGGGCACATCCTAACCGGGTCATCCGAGATACTGTGAAACTCTTCAAATTCATAACCACATTTTTTACAGACATAATCATAAGTCGGCATAGGTAATTCCTCAATATTTAGGCTAGGTTACATAAAATTGCGGAGACATTAACAATATCGTCAATGCTGCATCCCCGGGAAAGATCATTCATCGGTTTGGCTAAACCCTGTATAATCGGTCCTACGGCCTCTGTCCCAGCGATTCTTTGCACTAATTTGTAACCAATATTTCCGGCACCAAGATCAGGGAAAATAAGTACATTAGCCTTACCGGCTACGGGGCTATCCGGTGCTTTTCTGTTGCCAACTGACTCCACAATAGCAGCATCAGCTTGTAATTCTCCATCAACCAGGATATCAGATTTTTCTTTAACGATTTTGGTCGCTTTAATTACTTTTTCAGCTTTTTCGTGTTGGGCACTGCCTTTTGTTGAAAATGAGAGCATTGCTACTTTTGGTTCTTTTCCCACTAATTTTTGGTGAGTTTTGGCTGTGGCAATAGCAATATCAGCTAATTGTTCTGGCGTAGGATCAGGAATTACAGCACAATCAGCAAAACTAAGTAATCTTGAATTTGATAATATCATTAAGATATCACTGGAGACAGTTTTAACACCATCGGCAGTACCTATAATGTGCAAAGCCGGTCTTAGGACATCTCCGGTTGGAGTGGCGGCTCCTGACAAACAGCCATCTGCGATTCCTTTTTCCACC
>JAIPHI010000020.1 GCA_021735285.1 Fidelibacterota bacterium
CGGAGTTCCCGGGCTGGCGAAAACAATGATGATCAGCAGTCTAGCGGAAATGATGGACCTGAAATTTAGCCGCATCCAATTCACTCCTGATTTGATGCCTTCCGATATTACAGGCACAGAAATTTTGGAGGAAGACCGCAGTACTGGCAAACGTAAATTTAAGTTTGTCAAAGGCCCTATATTTGGTAATATTATCCTGGCTGATGAAATTAATCGTACACCTCCTAAAACTCAGGCAGCACTGCTAGAAGCAATGCAAGAAAATAAAGTAACTGCTGCGGGAGATGACTATAATTTGAAAGCACCTTTCTTTGTATTGGCTACACAAAATCCTATTGAACAAGAAGGAACCTATCCCCTGCCGGAAGCTCAACTTGACCGTTTCATGTTCAGCCTTAATATTCAATATCCATCCTATGATGAAGAAATCGAGATTGTTAAATCCACAACTGTGGAAGAAAAAGAGCAACTGAATACTATTATCAATAGAGAAGAAATTCTGAAATACCAGAAATTAATCAGGCGAGTTCCAGTTTCCGATAATGTAATCGAATTTGCTGTCAAATTGGCTGTCAACAGTCGTCCTCAAGAGACATCAATCAATTTCGTAGAAGAATGGGTAGAATGGGGCGCAGGACCTCGAGCTTCGCAGTATCTGGTTTTGGCTGCTAAGGCCAGAGCCGCTCTGGATGGACGCCCTTCACCTCAGATCAAGGATATTATAGAAGTAGCTAAACCGGTTTTTCGTCATCGTATCATTCCCAACTTTAATGCTGAAGCAGAAGGTGTTAATTCCGATATAATCGTTGAAAAATTAATCAAAGAATTTAAATAATGGCCCGGTCCGAAAAAACTAAATATCTGGATCCCGAGATTATATCCAAAATGGATAATATGGCGCTTATTGCTCGCCTCGTAGTTGAAGGTTTTATAGTAGGTTTGCATAAGAGTCCCTACCACGGATTTTCTGTAGAATTCGCTGAGCATCGCCCCTATATGCCAGGTGATGAGATCAAGGACATAGATTGGAAAGTGTATGGTAAAACCGATCGTTATTATATTAAACAATATGAAGAAGAAACCAATCTGCGATCATATATTTTTTTGGACAAAAGCGGATCTATGGGATATAGTTCCGGCCCCATCAGCAAACTGGATTACGGTAAATATCTGGCGGCTTCCATGGCCTATCTTATGCTCCAGCAACAGGATGCGATTAGCCTGACCACCTTTGACAGCAAAGTTGACCAATATTACCCGCCCTTTGCCAAACGCAGTCATTTGAATCGGATTCTGGCAGAACTGGAGAAAACTAAACACAATGGGGAAGGTAATATCTCAAATTTTCTTCATGAACGCGCTGAAAAAATTAATAAAAGAGGACTGATTATCCTTATTTCAGACCTATTCGAGAAACCCGAAAATATAATCAAAGCGCTTAAGCATTTCCGGCATTATAATCATGAAATTATTGTCTTTAATGTTTTAGATAAGCAGGAGAAAAACTTCGAATTCAATAGCCAAACTAAATTCATTGATATGGAAAATAAAAATATGCTGGAAACTGAGCCCTGGCATATTCAAAAGGATTATAAGCAATTAATCCAAAAACATATTGATAAATTAAGATCAATCTGTAGAAATAATAATATTGATTATATTGATCTTACCACTGATCAAGATCTCAGTATCGCTCTTACTGAATATTTAAACAAGAGAGCAAAATTGAGTTGATGCCATATATTCTTCGCAGAATTTTAATCAAAAGAATTTAGCGAGGCCGGTATTAAGGCAATCCATTTGAACTACAAATTTTTAAGTTATCTTATAAAATATTAGGTGGGTATTTTATAGCAGCTTCTCTACAAACGCTAATATGATTTACTAGCTGCTATTCTTCCTTAGACAATCTTGACAGATGCCTTTAAAATAACCATGAATTTCATCTATTTTGTGCCCATCAACAACATCTTTGCCAGGTAAACCATGTGGGCACTGAATATCCACATCATAGATTTTCCCACAATTTCTACATAAAAAATGATGATGATTGTGAGTATTTATGTCATATCTAGATTCCTGACCGGTAATGGTTAATTCATTAATCAATCCATTTTCGAGAAAAGTGTGCACTGTATTATAGACTGTAGTCTTCGAAATTGTAGGCATTTTTTTCCGCATAAAATCGTATATCATATCAGCAGTAGGGTGTTTTGAGTTCTCTTCAAGATACTTTAGAATACTTATTCTCTGAAAAGTGGGCTTGATTCCCTCGTCAACCAATTTTTGTTTCAATGCTTCCATTTTTGTACTCCTTCCAAAACAAAACTAAGATTAATCTAACCTCTTGTCAAGAAAAAATAGTAGGTTTCTATTAATAGAATAGCAGTCCTTTTATAACTATTCACCATGATGAATTGTGCTGTCAATCACAGTGAAAATATCAGTTTACAGCCTGGTCTTGCTGGTGTTACCTTTGACACTTCAGTATTGTAGATAAAATTATTCAATAACAGTATAAGCCTGTCTCCCAGGGATGTTATCATTAAAATCCCTCTAAGGCCTTGACTATTTTGTATAATTCCCGATTAATATTCCCCGACAAAAAATTTGCAAATCATCATAATAAATCTACACCTGAATTATTCATGACACCCTCAAAAATAGGCTCTCTAAGACTTATTATGATTATTTTGTAGCTTTGTTTATATCCTCTCATTCCGATCCTCCCCTTAACTCTATGTGAATATTTTATTTAATGATATTATTGAGCGTTTCAACGTGGTGTAGAGGACTATATAGCCCACCCTATGAGTAAGTATGCTTTAGCATACTTCGTAAAATTGCTGGAAGCCTACTGAAGTAGGCTAAGTATTGTATTTTATTGGCCGTGTCCCACCCGGATGAATCCGGGTGCTATTCTCAATCAACTTATTTTTGGAAATTATTGAAACCTGCAATTATTTTCCTGCTTACCTGGAGTTTTAATGAAATTATTTTTCATCTTAAGGCTTAGCTATCATAAAATATACCAGAGAGCCCAAAAATAATTTCTAAACCCATGTTATTTAGTGTCTTAAACTAATTACTTTAAAAAACTCAGTTTTTTGTGTTATGAATGATTTTAAGGTTAATCCCGAAAATCCCGGGGGTATTATTCGGCCCGAAGGGTAGAAAATGAATTTTAATGAATTTTCTAGGTATAAAGTATATAGAAAATTATTTTGGCGATTTAAATTTCTTACAGAGTTAATAATTTTTATCCATCCAATCCCCATAGGTTAACATAAGATACTTATTGATTATTCCTTATCTCAGTTATAATTTCTAGAGAGCTAGCTGATTATAATTAGAAAAATAATTCACATTTGGATTATGAGAACTCAATCAAAAGATACAAACGTAAAAATAGAAAAGGCCCAAATTTCATTATTACAAAAACAAAGTATATCTGAAAAATTCGCTCATGTATGTTCTCTTACTGAAACTACTATAAAGGCATCAAAACGAGCTATAGTGGAAGCAAATCAAGGTCTTAGTCAAAAAGAACTGAAATTATTATTCATAGAGTATCAGTACGGGAAAGAACTTGCCACACAAGTAAAAAATTATTTAAAGTGCTACTAGCATGGAATCCTCTAATATTTTACTAGTCTTAAAACCTTTCATAAATTTCCTAGAGGAACTTTCAGTTCCTTATTATATAGGCGGTTCAATTGCCAGTTCAATTTTTGGGATGCCCCGTTCAACAATGGATATTGATATTATAGCTGATATCCAGAAAAACCATATTCCTCACCTCATGGAACAGCTAAAAAATGACTACTATATAGATGAGAATATGATTAAAGAGGCCATTCAGCACTCAACATCTTTTAATATTGTTCATTTAGAAACAGCTATGAAAGTAGATGTCTTTATCAAAAAAAATAATTCCTATGGAAATAGATCTTTAGAGCGAAAACTAAAAAAATCATTAACAGAAGATATGGAGAATACGCAGTTTAATTTTGCTTCCCCAGAGGATATTATTTTGAATAAATTAAAGTGGTATAAAATAGGTAACAAGGTTTCAGAGAGACAATGGCTAGATGTATTAGGGGTAATTAAAGTTCAACAAAATTCATTAGATATTGAATATATGAAAAAATGGTCTAAACAATTAGGTATTTTTGGTTTGTTAATAAAGGCATTTAAGGAATCAGAAATTCCCCTATAAAGATTTATGGTCACAATTTATTCTATTCATATGTTTTTCATGCATTAATACAAGCCTCAAAACTTAATCATTATAATAAATTAATTTTGAATTATTTCATTAAGTCATTTAAATAGTGAATTTATATAGATACGAAATTCTAATCCCGGGTACTTTTGGGACAAAGAGTACATACTTAAACTGTATTAAATACTTATTGATTATTCCTTATCTCAGTGATAATTTTTCGGGATAGTTTTGAAACTGGAATGATAATGGGGAGTTTTCCTAATATGGGCGAAAAATATATCTATCAATTTTACAGCAGTGTAATTAATCAAGAATCAATCATATTATATAGTTAGAACTCTACGAAAAATATCTACTAGAGATAATAATATATGAAAAAATATTCTACTCTTTTACTTATAATTTTATTCTCAAGTTTAATGCAGGCCTATGACTATCTCTGGCCTGTGGATGTATCACATAATCTTAGTGCTACTTTTGGAGAATTTCGAACCGGACATTTTCATTCCGGAATCGATATTAAAACCGACCAAACCATTCATCACCCTGTCTATACGATTTCTGATGGGTACATATGGAGAATTCGTGAAACCTATAATGGCTATGGAAAAGCCATCTATGTCAAAATGCAGGATGGTAACTTTTCTGTCTATGCCCATCTCAACGAATTTGCACCAAAAATTGAAAAATATATCGAACAAGAACAATTTAAGCAAGGCCGCTTTAAGATTAATAAATATCTACAACCCAATCAATTCCCGGTTAAAAAGGGCGATTTAATTGCCTATACAGGACGTTCAGGAACTGTCCATCCTCATCTCCATTTTGAAATTCGGACTGCTGATCATAAACCTTTTAATGCACTTTTGACAAATTTGGAGAAAAAAGATCATACCCCACCAATAATAAAATCCATTGCCCTTACTCCCCTATCTCAAAATAGCCGCATATCCTATTTTCCTGACACAAAACTATTTCCAATATTTAAAACCAATGGAGAGTATAGATTGCATTCGGACACAATTACGGTTGATAATAATTTTGGCATCGAAATAAAAACCTATGATATGGTGAAAGGCTTATACAATAAATATGGACCTTATATAATTGAATTGTTTGTGGATGATAGCCTTGCTTTTTCAATTCAATGTGATACCCTCTCTTTTCAGAACACCCATCTGATTGATTATGATCGTAATAGTCGCTTGATGACGGAAAACAAAGGTCGTTTCATTAGATTGTGGAAATTCCTAAAAGATAAAAAACTTCCATTTTATAAAGGCAATCATTCAGGAATTCTTAATCTAGACCCGGGATTTCATAAGATAAAAATTTTAGTCAAAGATTTTAATACCAATATTTCCCGGTTGGAATTTACAGTTGAGCAAGGAAATCAGCCTTTACCTCAAATCAGACAATATCTATGCAATAATGATAGTACCCAGATTGCAATTGCCAGAGATTCAACTGATTATTCATACAAAAATATTAAGGTCTATTGGTACGATGAGAATGATGATTTTAAACCAGCAGATATTAGAAACTTTCAAATATCTGAAAATTTTTACAATTTCACTTTAGATAAGTCCAATCAAAGTAGTCCGGCTTTGAAGCTCATTACAACTCCTAAATTCTGTTCGGAGAAACAACAAATCTATCTCCCTTGCAATACAACTAAATTGAAAGAGAATCAGATAGATTATAGATTTATACAAAATCCGGGAAATTTCCTGATCAGGTTTAATTTCTCACAAATTCCCGACTCGATTCCCATATTATATCTTCATACTCCTGAAAAATTAAAAAGAATTAATCTCATTTCCGAAAAACCGGATAAATACATAACGGCTCCTGTGCATTATAGTTTATGGGAGAAGGCTCTTGCTATGGAAATTAGGCTTGCATCTCGTTTGACATTAAGAACAAGACTAAATTTAACCCATCTAAAACCTAATAAATCAAGCCAAATTCATTCTCCTGATTCTCTATTCAGCATGCAATTCAATGAAAATTCCGTGGCTCGCAATGTTCTGGTCGGGGTGTCAAAATCAGATTTAGATTTAGAAGCAGACAGCATTGTTGTTTCTCCTGTTTACAAGGTTACTCCTCAAAGTCTTAATCTACTAGAACCAGGTCAGGTTACATTTCGCTATGATACATCCCTTACAAATTTAAGTAAAATTGGAATCTATACTTTTTATAAAGACAAATTTCACTATCTGGATTCGGATATTAATTTCTATAATCATAGCTTCACCACTTCTGCTAAAGCCGGACCTTTTTGTCTGGTCGAAGATACTGAAGCTCCACAAATCGATATTATCTCTCCAAAAAATAATGCTACCTATTCGAACTCAAGACTTAATTATATTACTGCCAAAGTAACAGATGAATTATCCGGTATAAAAGATGACATGTCTATTGCCTTAACACTTGATAACGAAGATGTTATAGCAGAATATAATGCAGCCAATGATTATGTCCGCTATAAATTAGCCCAGTTAGAAAGCGGCCGGCATGAATATAAAATTACAGTCACAGATAAAATGGGAAATACCTCTAGTAAAAAAGCCACATTTTTTATAAAATAAAAGGTCTTAAGGTGAATTATGGAAAAACTAACCAAACAATTAATCAAAACAGCAAAATCTGCCGCTAACAATGCTCACTGCCCCTTTTCTAATTACCCTGTAGGCGCCGCCTTGTTAAGCAAGTCTGGCAAGATCTATAAAGGCTGTAATGTGGAGTCGAGCTCCTATGGATTATCAGTTTGTGCTGAAAGAAACGCCATTGCTGCCGCCCTTGTTGATAATGCACAAGCTTTTTCAGCCCTGGTGATCTACTCTCAAAATGGCGCAACTCCCTGCGGAGCCTGTCGTCAGGTAATCTGGGATGTTTGCGGTGAGATTCCAATATATACAGTCGATGAAAATAATAACACTAAAGAATATAATAGTAAAAATTTGCTACCTGAACCTTTTGGAGCCCATAAATTGGAGTAAAATTAAATGAAAAGCTCGATATTGATCGGTATTGCCGGCGGAACAGCCTCAGGTAAAACCTCACTCGCCAAGAATATTAGTAAAAATTTTAACGAAGATAATGTCTGCATCATCGAACAGGATTCCTACTATTTTGATGTGGGGCATATGCCCCAAGATATGTTGCATCACCATAATTTTGATCATCCGGATTCCTATGATTTTGAATTGATGATCAAACAATTGAAAAGACTTTTGGATGGTGGAGTTGTCAATATTCCTATCTATGATTACACGACTCATACCAGAAGTGATAAAACCAGAGAAATCACCGGTCACAAAATCATTATTTTAGAAGGTATTTTAACACTGGTTGATAAGCGGCTCAGAGACCTAATGGACATCAAGGTCTATGTTGAAGCACCTGATGACATTAGATTCATTCGACGCTTACAGAGAGATATAGAAAAGAGAGGTAGGAGTGTCAATTCCGTAATAGAACAATATCTGGAAACTGTCCGCCCTATGCATCAGCAATTTATCGAAACCAGCAAAAAATACGCTGACTTGATAATTCCTCAAGGCGGACACAATAAGGTAGCAATTGATCTATTAACTACTAAGATAAATTCACTTGTAAATAATTTAAGAGCATCTTCATAAGGAAAAATTTATGGTAGCAGATTTTCACGGCATCCCTTCCGGAATGCAGGAAGTTATGGTAAATCGTGGTAATAAGAGTGGCTGGATAGAAGTCATTTGCGGCAGTATGTTTTCCGGTAAAACCGAAGAGCTAATTCGCCGCTTAAAGCGAGCCAAGATAGCCAATCAAAATGTAGAGATTATTAAACCAAAGATCGATACAAGATACTCCCAAGAGGAAATAGTCTCTCATGATCAGAAAAGAATCGAATCCAAAGTAATAGATGACAGCGAAAAAATATATTCGATTGCCAAAGATTGTCATGTGATTGGCATAGATGAGGTACAATTTTTTGATAATGGCATAGTAGATGTCTGCCGTAATCTTGCTAACCAGGGTATGCGTGTTATAATAGCAGGCTTGGATAAGGACTACCGTGGCGTTCCATTTGAACCTATGCCCCAACTACTTTGTGAAGCAGAATATATCACTAAGACCCTTGCGATTTGTATGCAATGTGGCGGACCAGCCAGTTTTACTCAAAGAATAACCAAGTCCAGTGAACGGGTTCTCCTGGGAGCAAAAGATAAATATGAAGCCCGCTGTAGAACCTGTTTCGAACCTCCGGAAGAATAAGTAAATGTCAGAAACAACTGAAGAGATAAGCGGATGATATGTTGTTCTGATTCATCAGGCAAGTTTATTAACTACCATTATATAGCGATTTGCAAAAGTTTTGTCCAATCTAGAATAACTATCCTTTTTTGTAGGTTTTCCTGAAGCCTTCAATAGGCTGAAGGAAAAGATAGATTTAACTACTATTTGTAATAAATTATATCTATGATTTTATAAAACAACTTATTTGAAAATCGCTATATTATAATTGTTTTTTATTATTTTTCAAAAATATTCTTTATATTAGCGGGATTGGTATATTTTATTACATAAAAATTGGTTAGCTTAAAATGGCTCAGATTATTACACTCCTAAAATCCCTTCGCCACCTTGATTTTAGTTTCTTAAAACATAAAAAACCAATTAAAAAAATCAGGGAGCATTGGGGTAAACCAATTCATAAAAATAGAAAATTTGACCTGATCTCATTATATCATAAGCTAACTAAGGATAACAATCCCAAAAAACTTGTAGATGAGACTACCTGGCAGGATCTAAACATGGATGCTATTTTTGCAAAAATTGATAGAAATATTAGTACAGTCGGGAGCCAGTATTTATATAATCTTCTACATTGTTATGAAAACGATCTGAAGGATCTTAACAAGAATTCCCAACAATATAACTTTTTTCTGAAAAATAAAAAAAGTAGAGAAAAAATTCTCAAAATTTTATACAAACTACGCCATAATAATGCCCATTATATTCCAACATTGATATACCAGGATCTTCCCGCAAGACCTACCTATTATTTTTTGTTTTATTTGTCATCAGCTACAATGTTAATATCTACAGTCATGATATTTTTTAATCCCATCTTTCTATTTGTATTTATGGGATTGGCACTTATGAACTTATTAATTAATTTTTTCTATGGCCGGAAAATCACAGGGTTTATTGTTGATATATCTTATTTAAGTACTCTTTTGAAGGTTGGTATTAAATTATCTAACACAAATATCGCTTTGCCCCAGATTAGAGTATTAAAAAAATTGCGTAATTTTTCCATTGCATTACACAAAAAAATGGGATGGCTAGTTATCAATAGTGCCCAATTAAATGAGCTTGCTGCCGCAGCAGTCGAATATCTCAATTATTTTTGTCTCTTCAATATCATAGCTTTTATGCATTCGATTAAAACTATCCGCATTAATCAAGATAAATTGGCAAGAATTTATGAGGTAATTGGTTCCTTGGATACAAATATTGCGATTGCCTCCTATCTGAAAAGCCTTCCCTCTTACTGCTATCCGGCTTATAATAATGAAAATATAATCAAAGCAGAAAATATTTATCATCCTCTATTAGAAGAGCCTGTTGCCAACAATTTTTGCCTTCAGAATAAATCTGTATTAATAACTGGTTCCAATATGGCAGGCAAAACTACCTTTATGAAAACAATTGGTGTGAATATAATTCTTGCTCGTAGCATTGGCATTTGTCTGGCTGAAAATGCAGATCTACCTCAACTATTGATCAAATCCTCTATTAGAAGATCTGATGAGATTAATGCTAATAAAAGCTATTATTTCAAAGAGATTGAGGCAATCCATAAATTTATGACGTTTAGTTCCCAGAGTGAGGAATATTTATTTTTGATCGACGAAATATTTAGAGGAACCAATACTATAGAAAGGTTAGCTGCTTCAACCAGTGTCTTAAGATATTTGTCCCAAAATAGTATGGTCTTTGTAACAACTCATGATATCGAATTACAAAAACTATTATCAACTAATTTTGAAATGTATCATTTTTGTGAAATAGTCCGGAATAATAAACATTTTTTTGATTACACAATCAAGTCAGGCCCCACCTCCAGCAGAAATGCTATCAAATTACTTGAACTCAAAGGCTATCCTCAGAAAATTATTAAAGAAGCAAATGAACTAGCTGAGCATTTTGACCGGCAGGATCATATATTCAGATTAATGGAATAAAATTGAAAATATCTTATATATAATTGAAAGAGTAATGGAGTGGTTTGTATTTTATACTTAAATTTCTATAAAATTTAGATTGTAATACGGAAGAGGTGATCATGAATTCATTAGAAAAGCGAGAAGTAATAATCAATTGTCTTTTAATTCTTACAGTTTTTCTTCTATCATTGTTGAGTTGTAGTGAGAATTCCAATCCTGTCTCCTCGCGGATAAATGCAAATGATACTATCATATTCACAAAGAACGAATGGAAGGAAGATATCAACTATTTAGCAAAGGAATTACCGGCCCGGCATCCTGATTTATTTTACCAATTATCCGAAGAGGAGTTTAATAAAAAAGCCAATTGGATCAAAAAGAATCTTGCAAAGTGGGGATATAATAAAATTGTAGTAGAATTAATGAAATTAGTTGCTTCAGTAGGTGATGAACATACCAGTATATCCCCACAGACCATCAATTTTTTGCCGATAAGACCTTATCTTTTTTCTGATGGGATGTATATCGTCGCAGCCTCTAATAGCTATCAGGATCTAATAGGTAAAAAAATAAGTCAAGTTGGAAATTTATCTATTGAAGAAACGCGGTCTAAAATCAAAAAAGTGGTTTCTCATTCCAATAAGTACTGGATTAATCACACCCTCCCTCAATATATCTGTATTCCGGAAATTTTATTCGGATTAGATATTACTAAAAACGATAATGGGAGCATATACAATATAGAAGATGTTGGGCCAATTGAGATTACATTGGAGAACGATAACTCATCATTGATTTATCTTCACGACCACATAGCCAATCCTTTACCTCTCTATCTGAAAAACAATAATCAGAACTACTGGTACACATTTTTAGAAGATAGTACTTTTGGGTATTTCCAATATAACAGATGTAGAGAAATGGATACCATTAGCATGGAAGAATGTATTAATAATTTTTGGGACTCTATCCAAAAATCTGATGTTAAAAATATTATTTTAGATATGAGACGAAATTCAGGGGGGTCTAATAGACCTTTCTATCAATTCCGTAAAATAATATATAACAATCCATTTACTTTTATCAGAGATGATGCTTTCCATTTTTTTGTAATAATTGGGAGAAGAACTTTTTCAGCAGCAGTAAACGAATGTATTTTTATTATGCAATATTCCAAAGCCATTTTCCTTGGCGAACCAACTGGCGGAAAGCCCAATCACTATGGTGCATGCCAAAGTTTCACATTACCAAATTCACAGATGCATGTCCAGCACTCTACAAAATATATCACTCCACATAATTTTTATACCAATAGAAAAGCCCTCTATCCCGATTATAAATATGAGATGACTTTTGAAGATTATAAAAATGGAAAAGCACCTATTATCAATGCAATTTTAGATTCTTCTTATGTTAATTTTGATACCTATGATGTCTTTCAAGAAAGAATGACAGCTTCAAATTCAAATATAAATGAATAAGATATAATTTAATTTGCACCTCTGCTTGACTTTTCTTAAAATTTTAACTACACAAGTCAGGAAGTAAATTTATGGCCCATTATTTAATAACTGCCAAACCAAAGGAAGATAAACTGAGAGATTTGAAAAATAAACTGGAAAAAGGTGCTTTCATTGCCTTAGAACCTTTTGGGGAGACTCTTACCCACTCCCTAAAACACGCCAGAATTAGGGAAAATGGTAATGCAGTTTGGGAGGAAGAGGACTATTGCTCACCACCACTTAAGCAGGAAAGAGCAGCTGTTCTGGACGATTATTTTGTGCACATAGATGTTAAACCTGTCAAAGAAGGTGAAGGCTGGAAGCGGATATCAGACCTTTCGAAATTATTTCCGAATCTAACTATTTGATATTTTCAACCAACCTGTCGATGCAAATCCTATTTATTTTTTATCTTTATAATTCACCCAAAGTATAATGCTTTCTTACTTTTTTATTGATCTTCCAGGTACACTTCATTCCAGCCGGAAAGGTTACTAAGTCTCCTTCACCCATTTCTACTGGCTCACCATTTTCCGGAGTTACGACCACATCTCCTTCAATAAAATAACAAGTCTCTTTTTCATCATAGATCCAGGGGAATTCTGATTCTTCTTTTTGCCAGATAGGCCAGTTGTACACACCCATCCTTTCTAAATCATGTTCATTGGGATTATGATTAATGTTAATTTTGTTCAACATAAACCTCCTCTGCTTTGTTTTTCTTGATATCTTTTTGCCAGATTTTTGAGATCTTCATCCGCATACTCAAAAAATATTTTATAGGCCTGACAAAAATGACTAAGATTTTCATCCCTGGGATCTTTTATGCGGTCTTTAGTACATCCTCCTCTACAGATTTTCATCCATTTACAATTTTTACATTGATCCGCTAACTCTAATTTTAATTCCCCAAACCGCTTTTGTTTATCAGAATTCAGCATTTCTAGCATATTTTTCTCTGCAATATTACCCAGCTTCCAATCAGGTCCTACAAAAAAATCACAGGGATATACATCTCCATCATGTTCAACTACAATATATCCTCCACATTCCTTCTTTAAAAAACATTCTGGGGGCTCTTTCCCTACATATTTATGGAAGACAGCATCGAAGAATCTGATAGATGTAGTGGGTTGGCCATGTGTAAAATCATCTTTCCAAAGATCAAAAATTCTACATAAAAATTTTCCGTATTTTTCCCCTGAAACCGAAAATGAAGTAGCTTTTTTTCCTTCCCGACCCTGTTCTACAATAGGGATAAATTGCATATATTTAAAACCAATATCTTTTAAAAAGTCGTAGGTTTCTTGGGGATAGTTTACAGAATAATCGGTTACTGCTGAAAGGCTGTTAACCTCTACATCATTAGCCAGCAACATTTCTGCATTATTTTTAACTTTCCCCCAGGTACCCTTACCATCCTTATCTTTTCTGTACTTATCATGGACATGTTTTTTACCATCGATAGATAAGCCTACTAAAAAATTATTCTGGGAAAGAAACCGGGCCCAGTCTTGATTTAATAATAATCCATTTGTCTGGATACTATTTCCAAATTTCACATTATCAAATTTGTCTTGAAGTTCAATTGCTCTTTTAAAAAAATCCAGACCCATTAGTGTAGGTTCGCCACCCTGCCATCCGAAATTTAGATGTCCTTCAGACTGATAAGCCGCCTGCTCTATCATTTTTCCTAATATAACTTCATTCATCCGGTGCTGTTTGTTTCCGAAATAATTTTGTTTGTCCAGATAGAAACAATATTCACAAGTCATATTACAATCAGATCCAGTGGGTTTAACTAAAATAAAATCTAAAGGCTTGTCAAATTTGAATCCTTTAGTCGCACTTATGGCCTTATTAATCGGTTCTATATACTCAATATTAGCATCTTTTTTCAAATTATCTACAAATTTTTCTAAAGCCTGAGTTTTTTTCTCTGCTTCCAACTTTTCGTTTATTTCATTTTTCACCTGTTCGAATGGCACCAGCCCCTCAGCTTGGCGCTCATACAATTTTGCAATATGATAGCCATATGGAGTTTCAATAATATCACTAATTTCTCCTTTTTTTAAAGAGAATACTACTTTTTCAAAATCAGGCCCCATTTTATCTCGGGAAATATAACCAAGATCAAATCCCCTACCCAAACATTGCAAATATTTTTTAGCAACTACCACAAACTTTTCACCTTTATCCAGTTCTCTTTTCGCTTTTTTAATCTTTGCGAGAGCTGCTTTGTTTTCCTGCCTGGAATTATCAGGATGGCCCATAGAAATTTGTTTGACATGCACCTTCTCAGGAATTTTATAATCTTCTATATGATCTCTATAATAGCTTCTGACTTCCTTGGCAATAACTTCTTCACTATTTCGATAAATAGCTTGTAACAATTTTTCAATTTTAATCTTTTCTCGGACTTGCGCTAATTTTTCAGAATCTACATTTTCCGAAAAATTACCATATTTTGCCTCTAATTCTTCTTGTTTTACATCAATATTATCAATCGCATACTGACGAAGGAGATGCCGCTCCAGAATGTTTTCTTTTGCCCACTCAAATAGTTGCTTTTCCCTTTGCATGCGATTCTGATCCGGAAAAGATTCAATATACTTGTCTCGCATTTTATTCATTTCTTGAACTATAATATTCTCAGGGATTACCTGACCATTAATTTTTAAGGACATACTATACCTATTTATTCTTCACTTTTATTTACTGTAATTTCTGTTGCAGGTTCCAAAATTACATTAACTTTATCACCAGGATATATTTTTCTTCCCCGTTGGGTACACCATTCATCATTTACTTTCACCAATCTATCCTGAATAATTAGTTTGGCCTGGCCCCCGGTTCCTACTACATCAGCCAGTTGTAATAGATTAGATAATTTTATATACTCAGTGTCAATTTCAACATGTCTCTTCATCTTTACTCCTTATGATTTGATTGACTATTATAGATCATAAATCCCATTTTTGAAGGATGATCCTGGACTAAATAATCACTATCAAGCCTGCTAAGCATTATCAAAGCAACAAAATCACCACCTGCCGCTATTGTAAAAAGAATGCCAAAAGCCAATAGAAAGATTTTTCCATTAATAATAGCAATTATTGCCGGAATAATACCAAGTACAATTGCTGGCATTATTACTCCCAAACTGTAATATTTGGTTTCTAACGGTATTTTGCAGTGGGTATAAGGGGTAAGTACTTTCCATTTGATACCAAATTTGATTGATTTCCAGCCTTTTTCCGCTTTGAGAGCCCAGAAAAAGCCATGAATTAGCTCATGAATTATGATTCCAAAAATAATTGAAATAAAAAATAATATAAAATTAATACTAGGATTACCAATTTTTATAATATTTTCTTTTAAACCACTTATTCCCCACTTAATTAAATATGGTCCCCCTAGAATTAATAATATAGGCAAAATGTACACCATAGAGTAAAAATTGGCCTTTTTAATCGATATTGTGTATTCTTTCTTTTCTTTTTTACTCTTCATAGTAAATCCTAATTTGGATAATCAATCATTAAAAATATAAGTTAAATATTGCAAAAATTACATTTATTAATTATAATTTATTCTTTTCATACCACTATTATATTTGACAGTTTCTATTTATCAGGACATATTAGTTACTATTTTTAAATAGATTACTTTTCTAAAAGTGACTAATTTTTTTATTTATTGCTTTTGTATTTAATAGTATTTTTCAGTTTATGCATTTTTATAATCTCTTCTGTAATATCACTCCTTTCAAACTATATAATAATCTTTCATAACTCAATACAAATACCATTTATTGATTGTTATGATTATAAAATACCAAACAAATCAATAGGAAGTTTATAATTACAGTTAATCCGTTTAATGTTGTGATGTTTCCATTTAAAAATTTTCGAAATATTTTAAGTATTTATTAAAGCACAATATAATATCACGCTTTATAGAAGATTATTTTTCTAATATTTTATATTATTACGTTTTTTACCGTCCTGATCTTCCCCTTAACCTGGAATTAGCTAATAAAAATATTCATGTAACTTTCATACTTAACAGCACCCTCTTCTAAGTTATTATTTCTGCTTACAATATATTATTCTGATTTTAAAAAATATTGCTGCTATAGAGAACTAGTAGTCAGTTATAACTTAAATCTATACAAAATTTCATAAATACTAATTGCATATTAAATCTATTCACTAATACCAGTCAGCTATTTTTTTCATTCTGATTCGATCCTATTATTTGTTAGTTTTTTTGATTCAGCCAATAGCTCTATTGTTTTTTTTGCAAATTAGAAACCTAGCAGATTGCATGATAAAAATAGAGCTCTTTGCATAAAAGATAGAAGAATTTGCAAGATAAAATTCTAGAACCTAACTAAATTACCTCCATAAAAATAAACATGGAGGACAAGAGAAAGAATGCTATCATATTTAACAGCCTGAAATAGTAAACAGGACTGTAAATTTATATAATACTGGTAGATATGCGATGTAAATCTAAATCAATATACATCATAATGGCTTTGTCTGATATACAACTAACTTCATCCTCTGATAAGATCAATATATTTTGAGAAATTTATTACAGTCTTAGAGTAAATTCAGACTGAAAACCAATTTTTTATAGTACTTAAAAATAAAAAAAATGCCGGATAGCTTATCTGGGGTAGATTAAGTATCCGGCAAATTGATTAATTGTCAGCTTGAGGGAAGGATTGGGGCCTGACAATTTTTTTATATCGCGGAAATGGTAGGTTATATCAAATATCATTAATATTTGGTACAACTATTGTACCAACAATATTATATTATTAATTATTCTGGATTTACACACTACGCATTAAGCATAATGTGTATTCTTAGGGATACAGAGGTGTATCAGTTAAGTTACACCTATTGTTTTGCAAAAACCAAAGAAAACAAACCACCCGCCTACTATATTTAACAGTTCCGCT
Organism: Fidelibacterota bacterium; assembly: GCA_021735285.1. Taxonomy (GTDB): domain Bacteria; phylum Fidelibacterota; class UBA2242; order UBA2242; family JAFGTP01; genus JAIPHI01. The sequence goes on from JAIPHI010000020.1 coordinate 16,924, forward strand.
AATAATACAAATTTTATAAAATATTATTTTTTAATGTTAGATAATAAACCAATTTAGGGATATTAGAGTATGATTTTACGTCAGAGGCGATTTAAGCCTTTAATTTTTAAAAATAACTATGTATATAACTAAGGCTAAATTATAACTAATTTATAAAAAAAACTACTTAGAGAGCCGTTTTTCAATTTTCTCCTTTAGATCTTTAGTTTTTTTCTTTTTTATACTATCTATTGTTTTCTGCCCTTTTTCTAAAGCCTCTTTCTTTAGTTCATCTATTTTATCCTTATTATTATCTATTAATTTTTCTTTAACATGCTTTGATTCTGTCTTCAATCTATCTATTATATTTTGTTTCTGAGACTTTTTATAAGTCAAAAGCAATAAAGTAACAATAATAATAAAAAGTATTATTGCTGTTTTTATAATTTTTTTTATCAAAAAAATAACAAAAAATATAATAAAAACAGCTCCAGCAGCCGCTATTAAGGGATGCATAGATAGATATTCAATCCAATTATGCATAACTACTCCTTATTAAATATATAATTCTTTCAGCCATTTTTTTTCAGCCTTTAGGAGTTCCAATCTTCTATTTAAAATAATCTTTTTATAAGCCTGTTCTGAATCAGTCGCAGTTAATTCATCTATAATTTCTTTAATACGTCTATTAATTTCTACTTTATATACATCTAAAGCTTCAAGAAATTCTTCTTTAGGAATTAAATCACCAAAAAGAAGGGCTAAATCAAACTTTGAATAGTTGAACTCTGGTCTGAATAAGGATTGTTTAAGTACTTTTCTTAAATATTCTTTACCAGCATAGGTTATCGAATAAATCTTACGAGAAGGTAAATTTTCCTGAGTTGAAATTTCGCTTTTTAGATATCCACCAGATTCTAATTTTTTTAATGTACTATAAATAGTAGAAAATCCTATTTCCATACCAGCCCGCAAATCCTCCTGATCAATTATTTTTTCCAGCTGGTAGGCATGATTAGATTCTCTGGCAATTAACCCCAGGATTGTCATTTTTAATTTTTCCGATTTCATGTTTTACCCTCATTTAATAGATATAATAACCTTTATATTTAATAATTATATTACATACATAAACCATAACTTTCTTTTCATTTGCGACTCTGTAAACTAGTATCAGAATAAAAAATTGCCTCGATGTTATTAATATTGAATTTATAGTTAATAATATTTAATTGCATATCCCCCCTCACTTTTTCATTTCTGAAATTTTCGAAAAGCTTAGTTTCTCCGAAAGGTCTATTAATTGATGGGGGCGAAAATTCCGGAATACTTTTGTTTAACTTGAAACAGTAGGCGATACTATCCGGAAATAGAATCTTATTAAAACGTTTATAATGGATATCAATGTTAACATAATTGTCACTCTTATCTGCAGATTCAATTCTAGCTACAATATTACGATCAGGATTGGTCCAAATTGTCATCAAGTCATTAGCCAATCGACTACTGGTCCGATACATATACAAAGTACCTGAATTATACTCTTCTCTGCGTTTGAAACGCAGTTTTAATGAATCATCCTCAAGAAAAATTAAAGGGAAAAAATCTAACCGTGGCACTATAGAAAAGCCATCAGTTACTATTCTTAGCTGATCCGGTTTTTTATAATAGATCCGCAACTCTTTCTCAGGTATTCTAATGTTGGGAATATTCAAAGATAGATAAGCATTGCACTCAAAATTTTCATATTTCATATATCTTGACTTAATTCTACTTAAAACTGAATCGGGATCAGGTAATTCCTGGCTAAAACCTACTGTTATTATTAATAGAATTATCAGTAATAATCTTAACCCACTTTCATTAATAATGAAAAATTTATTCAGGAACATATATCTTTTCTCACGAAATTAATGTAGCTCATAATAAAAAATGCCAGAGAAAATATTCCCAGTCGAAAACATTCTGAAATTATCTCCTTGTATGGAATAGATTCTCTAAAAGGTGTAAAAAATATATCAAAATAAGTTGTAAATAAAAAGGGCTTAATCACATCCAAAGCATCAATTTTGAGAATTGAGATGATAATTGAGGATAAGACAACAGCATAGGTACCAATAATAGGAGCAACAGATCCCTTTGCCAATGTTGAAAAGAAAAAGGCGAGGGATGCAACTACGATTTGGACCCAGATAGCAAGCAAATAAGCAATGAAAAATCTATGGATAGCCTCTTTTTCTGATAATATAAGAATGCCTTTGTTAAAAACCATTAGATCGCCACCACCTAATATAATTTTGCCAATCACAATACTAAAAATGCCTAAAAAACTTATGATCAGGATAGTATAAAAAATTGTAGCAAGATATTTTGCTATAATAACTGAACTTCTGGAAATTGGTCTGGTTAATAGCATTCTAAATGTTCCGGTCCCTGTTTCATAAGAGACAACATCTCCTGCTACCAAAATAATAAAAAATGGAAAATGAACCCACAAAATAGTCATTAGATAATAGGAAATTAAATAGCCATTAACTACCGACCCTGTAAAGGTGAAATAATCGGTCAAATTATCAAAAAGTCTATTATGAACATCAAATCCATACCGCTTAACAAGCGCCATTACGACTGGTAGCAAAATAGCTATAGTTAAAAATCCTATGTAGGTTCTAAAACGGCTAAATATTTTTAATATTTCAAATTTTAAAATTTTATTAAGTTTCATTTTTCATTCGCTACAGTTCTTATTAAAGAAATATAATAGTCTTCAATCGAAGTCCGTGGTTTTACCGCATAAACCTGAAAACCGGCCTCAACTAAAAATCGTGTTAATAGAGGCCTCTTTTTACCGGAAATGTGCAATTTTAGTTTATTATTTTCCAGAGAAATCTTATTAATCCATTTTTGATTTAGCAATAGTTCAAGGGCCTCCTGGGGTTTATCCACAACTACTTCGGTAACAAAAAAGTCTGTATTCTTCAACAATTCATCTACAGAGCCTTCGATAACTAATTTACCATAATTAATAATACCCATATGGGTACAAATTGACTCAATTTCCTGTAGATGGTGGGACGACAGGAAAACGGTTTTGTCAAAATCATGCACCAAGACTGTGAGTAAATTTCTAATTTTTCTCATCCCTTCAGGATCCAGCCCAGAAGTAGGTTCATCAAAAATTAACAAATCCGGATCATGGATAAGTGTTTGAGCAATCCCCAGTCTTTTTCTCATACCATGAGAATACTCCTCCACCTTTTTATGCTTAGCATCCTGTAAATTAACAATATCCAGTATTTCATTTAATCTTTCAGAGGAAATTTCTCTAACCAAATTACCAAGATTAATCAGATTTTGTCTTGCTGTTAAAAAATCATAGAACTGAGGTTCTTCAATTAAGGCCCCGATTCTACTATATATTTGTCTCCTAAAGAGTCCTGTTTTTTGACCAAACAATTTGAAACTGCCCCGGGTTGGTTTTACTAATCTCATTATTAGACGAATAGTAGTACTTTTGCCAGCCCCATTAGGCCCTAAAAACCCGTATATTTGCCCCTGGCGAACAGTAATATCCAAATTTGAAACGGCCCAATTACCACTATACTTTTTGGACAGATCAGTGGTTTCTATTACTTTTTGGCTATTCATAACAAATATTATGTTAAAATGTAGTTAGCAAACATTATAAAATTATTCCTGACTTTCAATTTATTAAGTATAGAAGATATTCAAATTCTCAATTTTTACATATATAATGGAATAGTTATTAACCCAATTAAGTTTATCATTTTCATTAGAGTCTTAATTTCCATTGATAACAACAATTTAAAATTTTAAAAACATCCCCAAATTAAGATAATTACAAATTTCAGCAAGTCAACTTATTACAACTGTACTCTATAAATTCAAGTAATATTCATTCTGATTAACTAACCGAAACCTTTTGAATTTAACCTTCTTCTGTTTTTCTATTTGCAATATATATTAGTATTAAATAAACCCCAACCCCAATTAATAAATAGGGCCAAAACTCAAATAGATGCCAGAATTGAGTAAAGAAAGCCACAGCAACGACAGTCAGAATGGTGCCCGGAATATATAATTTTTCTGATTTTGGCGCGGCAAAATGCATAATAAAGAACCCAAGCCCAGGAGCTAAAATAAAAGTCGGCCATAAAAATTCCATCTGATCCCAATTCGTATGTGAAAGATATAAAAATAATGCC
>JAIPHI010000021.1 GCA_021735285.1 Fidelibacterota bacterium
AATATTAAATCTAATATTAATTTTGTTTGAATACTATTTCGTTTCACACTGTATGCTGGAATCTTCCGTTTTTATATTTTTAATAAGTACCTGTATGATTATTCATATGATATATATAAGTATGAAATGGATTGCTTTTGAATCAGATATAGAAAATGAAATAAAAGAATATATTCTAGAGGAAATAAAGAATAAAATTCAAAGTGAAAATTTCGAAAATAGTAAGGAATAAAGAATTGGATAATATATTAAATAATTTATATAGGCAAACAAAACAATCCATTTTAGAGGAAGAATTTTCCATAATAGATAAAAATTTTAACTTATATATTAAAATATATGAAAAAATATTAATTACAAGCACCAATCCTAAAAATTCAACTTGGTTAAAAAATTATAATAGTTATATAAGTAACTTATGTATAGAACTTATAAGTCATGATTTATCTGATAAAGCTTTACAGATCGTCAGAAAGTTATTTCGTATTGCAAATAAAAAGAATAAATGTTCTTATCTAGATTTTAATAAGTTTTTTATTGAAATTTTTGAGTGTATAGAAACAGAAAATAATTATAATAAAGTCAGGTCTCTATTAAACCAGATACCGCTTTTAGATCTAATAAAAAACAGGTCTAATTGTAACTATCACAAAAATAATGTTTCTGGTCTCTGTAGACAATATTATTTATCTCTTTTAAAAAATAAAGATATATCTCGGTTAAATAAGAAAAATCTAATTAATACCTTGCTAAATGGCTTATTGGAGTACTATTATTTTGGTAAAAAATATCATGGGGTTTTAAATGACATTATTGCAGTCATATTAAAGACAATAATTGATAACAAAAAAGAAAATAATTATAGTGAATTTGAAATAATAATTTTTAATGATTATTTAAATAAAATAAAAACAAGGCTTAAGCCATATAAAATAAATAAATTATTTATCAGAATTGCTATTTATTTTTACTATATAATTTATAAAGAAGAAAGCATTAGATATAAAGACAAATATGTTGAAATGTTAAACGATAATAAAGATGAGTTTCGTGATATTATAATAAATGCCTCTTATAACTTTTGGGAATATTATGAAGATTTGAAAAACTATATGGAGAGTTGGGAGTACTTTGAAGAATATAAAGCAAAATTTATGATAATGGAGCATGTAGTCAGAGAATTTTTTATTTTTGCTAGTACTGCCTCTGGTAATTTTAAATTAGATAATATTGATAATAATTTTGGTAATGTACTTGATGAAAATGAAATATTTACATTTTTAGATCATAATTTTAAAGGAGACCATTTTAAAAGTAAATTGGAAGATTCTTATTCTAATTTTAAGAAAGCATTTTCTTTTGTAAAGGTAAATAAATCAGAAGATGAATTAAGAGAACAGAATAAAGAAGAACTAGATGCTTTAAAAAATCAACTGCTGGCTAAATATAAAAATATAAAATTTCAGAAAATCAGGGAATATGCTAAAAAAACAAACACAATTGCCAAAAACAAAAATTATTTCAAAAGTCTAATAGAAAATATAATAGAAAACAACAAGTATCTCTCTCTATTAAGTAATGAAAATGAACAAAATATCAGTAATAAGAAAAAGTTATTAAGTATCTCTGTTCCTATTGGTTTCATAGCAAAAGAATATGCAAAATCTAATTATTTAAATGAATATTTTAAAAGTTTAGCCACCGATACATTTAAAAATGGATTAGAATCATTTATTTTACGTCAATTCTTCAAAAGAGGTTTTTCACATAAAAAATTAGACTATAGAGATGAAAACAAAATAGAAAAATTATATAAATTATGGAGTGAATTAGAGGAAAATCAAGATATACATATCGATACATTCATTTCTGGTATTCCATATAATTCTCATTTTCTATATACAGAATCAGAACAGACTATAAATGAATATAAAAAAATAAAAGATAAAGTATATAATTTTTTTGAGGATGATATGCCAAGATGGATAGGTATTGATACAAGTCAAGTAAAAATTAAATTTGGAGGATTTAATTTAAATATTAATAAACTTTCTAAAAATCAAATTGAAAATATATTAGAAAGTCATAAAAGAGATGATAAATATGAAATAAACATTACTAATGATATAAATCTATTGTTCACTAGAGAAGAGGCTATAGGATATTTGAAATTAAGTAAAAGAATAATATCTATAGACGTTAAAATTGATTGTATAGTAGAAAGTAAACCTGCTGGATTTATTATTGAGATAAAGCGAGTTTAGAAACACAATTAACTATATTAATATTTCCCGAACATTTATATTGAAATCAGGCCTACTCATTCTAACATCCCCACGCAATCCCAATTCTTCAACTAAATCTACACCTATCGGACCCGCAAAGTCAGACCGCTCACAGTCAATATCAATGACAATATTTTAACTGTTTATGCCGAGAAATCCGGTTCCGGTCTTTATGAGCTCTTCAAATTTCAGATCGATGATGGCTACCAGCGCCAGTATCTCCAGCTCTATCTTGAGAATCTCACAGAAGAGCAGCTGGAAGAGATCGATAATTACAGGGGCAATCTACCGGGAAAGGTTCTCCAAATCGCAATTCCCGATTACAACACAACCAATGTTGTCCAAAAGGTTGTCAATGAATGGCAAGTACTACAAGACAAAATCGATCAAATAATCCCGGGCTTTTAGTATTTAAACCTTGTAGGTTTTCAAAACCTGCAAGGTTTATCAAATCTTGTAAGTTTCTATATTTATTGCAATCCTTTTGCCCTTTTTGTTGATTTTAAACCACAATATTCCTAAACTCGAAATCGCTTGTTATTTTTTAGTTTGATCTTGTTAATTAATATAAAGGATTTCAATGGATACTCAGCTTGAAAAAGTTTATGATCCTAAAAATGTTGAAAAAAAATGGTATCAATACTGGAAAGAAGAAGATTACTTCAAACCGGAAGAGGATAGCGATAAAGAATCCTATGTAATTACTATTCCCCCGCCCAATGTAACTGGTGTCCTGCATATGGGCCATGTCATGAATAATACAATCCAGGATATATTGATTCGCTACGCCCGGATGCAAGGCTACAACACATTATGGTTGCCAGGCACTGATCATGCCGGAATTGCTACTCAGAGTGTAGTTGAAAAAAAGCTCCGTAAAGAAGGCACCAGCCGTCATGAATTAGGCCGAGAAAAATTTGTAGAGGAAGTCTGGAAATGGGCTGATAAACATAAATCAATCATATTCCAACAATTAGAAGAGCTGGGCAGCTCTTTTGATCGTTCTCGAGAGAGATTTACTTTTGATCAAGGGCTGTCCAAAGCAGTTCGCAAGGTGTTTGTTCATCTCTATGAAAAAGGACTTATTTATCGGGGCAAGAGAATTATCAACTGGTGTCCCGCTTCTCAGACAGCGCTTTCCGATGAGGAGGTAATTCACAGAGAAACTAAGGGCAAACTCTATTACTATTATTATCCTTTGAAAGATGAAGATAAAAAAATTCTGATTGCTACCACCAGACCGGAAACAATGCTGGGTGATACGGGCGTGGCTGTCAATCCCGAAGATAAACGCTATCAAAATTTGATTGGGAAAAAGGCTATATTACCTCTGGTTGGTAGAGAATTACCCATTGTGGCTGACGAATTTGTCGATCCGGAATTTGGAACAGGAATAGTAAAGGTTACTCCGGCTCACGACCCCAATGATTTTGACATGGGCCAAAAACATGACCTTGAAATAATAAATATTCTCAATAAAGATGGTACTTTGAATGAAAATGCCGGAGAGAAGTATGAAGAACTCGACCGTTTTGAAGCCCGTAAAAAGGTGGTTAAAAACCTAAAAAAGGAAGGTTTACTGGAAAAAATTGAAGAGCACGAACATAATGTAGGCTATAGTGAACGTGCTGATGTTATGGTTGAACCCATGGTTTCTCAGCAGTGGTTTGTGAAAATGAAACCGCTGGCTGAACCGGCACTCAAAGCTGTGGAAGAGGGCAAAGTCCAATTCCATCCCCAAAGATGGGTGAAAACCTATAACCACTGGCTGGAAAATATCCATGATTGGTGCATCTCACGCCAGCTCTGGTGGGGGCATAGAATTCCGGTTTTTTACTGTGACAGTTGTAATTGGGAAGATGCTTTGATGGAGGACCCGGAAGAGTGTCCGGAATGTGGTGCCGAAGTTCGCCAGGATAAGGATGTCTTGGATACCTGGTTTAGCTCCTGGTTATGGCCTTTTTCTACAATGGGCTGGCCGCAAGAAACCAAAGACCTTAAGCAATTCTTTCCCACTGATGATCTGGTCACTGCTCCGGATATTATCTTTTTCTGGGTGGCCCGTATGATAATGGCCAGCCTGGAATTCATGGGCGAAGTTCCTTTTACGGATGTATATTTTACCGGTATTATCCGTGATTCCGACCACAGGAAAATGAGTAAATCGCTGGGTAATTCCCCTGATCCATTACACCTCATTGATAAATATGGTGCAGATACACTGAGATATGGAATAATGCTGATCGCCCCCCAGGGTTCTGATATTATTTATTCTGAAGAGCGTTTAAAAGTCGGTCGTAACTTTTTGAATAAAATCTGGAATGCGTCCCGCTTTGTAATGATGAATCTGGATGACCAGGAAAGTGATATTATTAATAATGTTGACGATTTGAGCGATATTGATCTGACTCTGGCTGATAAATGGATATTAAGCAGACTTCATCAAACAATTGATGAGGTGGATAAATATTTTGACAAATATCGGTTTGATCAAACTGCTCAGGTGATCTACGATTTCATCTGGGGTGAATACTGTGACTGGTATATTGAAATTATCAAAGACAAATTATATAATGGAACTTCCGAAGAACAGGAAAACACTCTGCGGGTAGCCCTCTACACTTTGAAGAATATTTTAAAATTACTGCACCCTTTTACACCCTTTATTACAGAAGAAATTTATCAAAAAATAAAGGCAGAGAATGATCCTGATCTAATTGTGTCCAGCTGGCCGGAGAAAGATGAGGAATTGATAAAACCAAATGTAGAGAAAAAATTTGCCCTATTGCAGAAAGTGATTACTTCGATCCGCACCGCTCGTAGCGAAATAAATATTCCGCCCGGTAAACAAATCTCACTTGCTGTAAAAGGTGAGGACCAGCAAATTGTTCAATTATTCGAAGAGGATGAAACCGCTCAATATATAAAAAGCCAGGCCAAAATTAAAAAAGTCTCTGTTTCTCCTGATATATCAAAACCCGATCCATCTTCCTCTCTGGTTGTAGAAGGTGTTGAAATGTATATCCCCCTGGCAGGTGTCATCGATCTGGATGCTGAAAAAGAACGGCTTAAAAAACAGATTAAAAAGGTGGAAGGTTATCTGGAATCTAATAATTCAAAACTGAATAATCATAACTTTGTAGAAAACGCACCCGCTGAAGTTGTAGAAAAGGAGCGAAAGAAGAAAAGGGACAACCAGGAGAAATTAAAGAAATTGAAAAAGAATATGAAAATATTGAGTGAGTAGATAATTTGTTAAATGTTTTGGGATTCACTGCATTTTAAGCAAAAGAATGGAGTTAGATTGTCTCAATCAATGATAATGGATAACAGATTTTTATCCCATGCGAAAGTGAAAGAACTTTAGAATTATTTTGAGGTTGATTTTTTACCTGATACAGTAAAGGTGATCGGATGGTTGAGAAGACCCGGGGAATTAGTCAAGATAGGGGAAAAGATATCATACTGGCAGTAGGTCTTTAAAATGTAAAAAGTTTATTGCTGCTCATGACTATTTAGACCTTTCGGTTCTTGACCAAGTTAAACAGATAATCCTGTATGATAATAGCCTACCCTCCAAATTTTTGATAATTACCGAAGATGATCGGTCTGCAAGTGAATCAGACATTGTTAATGATCAGAGAGAGGGTGTAGAACATAATATCAATGCTCCTATTGATTTCTTTGAATTTAATAATCCTAAAAGTAATAACCCTTCAAGGATAGAATTGGATGCCACTTTAAGTATACTGGCATATAATTTATATCACGAATTGCATTTGAAACTTCCTGAAAAGTTTCAATGTAATCCTAAAACAGCATCTTAGAAATATGTTCGGTTAAACAGCCGGGTGGGTTCTAAGGATAATACTTTCTATATTAATATTTTTTCCAATACCAGGCCTGTCTGCTTTTTAAGAGCAATTTATCATTTCGAGAATCCATACCAAATTGATTGGATTGAACAGGAAAAATTAGCCTTTAAAATCATATGATAATTTTAATAAATTATATTAGTGAAAGTCCATTTCTTAAAAGAGGAGGGAATATGCGAGCTAATTGGTTAATTATTATTTTAATAATAAGTTTATTTATTTCTTTTACCTTGATTGGCTGTGCTCGAAAAAAGACTTATAATTACACTCAATATGTAAACCCAATTATCGGAACCGGAGTCTATTCTATGAAAGGTGCGATGGGAAATAGTAATACCTTTCCGGGAGCCGCCCTACCCCATGGAATGGTACAATTGAGTCCTGATACTGGTCCCCACATTGCAGGATATCTGCACAGCGATTCTACAATTCAGGGCTTTAGCCACACTCATTTATCAGGAACAGGTTGCTGGGGATTGGGTAATTTTCTGGTAATGCCAATTACGGGTGCAATTAAAACTACTGAAGAAGAGTATTGTGCAAAATTTGATAGAGATTCAGAAGTAGCAAAACCCGGTTATTATGCTGTGAAGTTGAATGATTACAATATTGTCGCGGAGTTAACAGTTACTAAAAGAACGGGGCTGCATAAATACACTTTCCCGGAAGATGAAAATAGTCATATACTTTTTGATGTGACCCATAATCTGGCTGATGATGATCCTCTCAATGCAGATGTTGAAATAATTAATAATAATCAAATAGCAGGGTCAATTACCATTCCGAATCCTTTTTGCGGTGGCAAAACACCCTATACAGTATATTTTTCCGCGCTTACTTCCAAGTCCTTTGATAGTTTTGGCACCTGGAATGGTAATAAAATAACTGAGGATAGTCGAACAACAACAGGGGCGAATATAGGTTGTTATATTGATTTTGCTACATCTGAGCAGGAAGAAATATTAATTAAAGTGGGTGTTTCTTTTGTAAGCAAAGAACAGGCATTATTAAATGTAAAAGAGGAAATACCGAATTGGGACTTTGCTAAAATCAAAGAGCAGGCTGATAATATCTGGAATGAAAAGTTGAACAAAATTCAAGTAGAAGGTGGGATTGAAGAGGATAAAATTAAATTCTATACAGCAATATATCACACTTTATTGGGGCCCTACACTGCTTCCGATGTGAATGGAAAATATAAAGGGATGGATCATAAAATTCATACTGTAACTGATCATACGTACTATCACGTATATTCGCTCTGGGATACTTTTCGTTCTGAACATCCCCTCCTTAACCTCATAGAGCCGGAGCAGCAAAATGAAATGATACAAACGCTACTCGATAAACAGAGAGAAGGTGGCTGGCTGCCTAAATGGGAATTTGCCAATCGCTATACCAATTGTATGGTCGCTGATCACGCTACTTCAATTATCGCTGAATCTTATTTGAAAGGAATCAGAAACTATGATACTGAAAAGGCTTACCAGGCTATGCGAAAAAATTCCGTAAGTCTGCCCGGCCGGGGTGATATAAAAGTTATAAGTAAATCCGCTGATTTCATCCCTTTAAAACTGTATCGGGATGGGAAAGCACGCACCCTCTGGAAAACAGGTGATGAGACAAAAGAACTAGAATTTGACTGGAAATTCAAGTATAATGATATGAAGTGGCACAATTTTCTAATGAAATATGACCAGGATGCAAAGCTACAGGTATTTATTGATGGGGAGCAAGTGACAGAAAGTGATGAGGAAGTACCGGCTTTTGAGGAAGAAGAACCGTGGCGGATCGGAGTCCACCGGATAAATGATAAATCAGGTCTATATTATACCGGACAGATTGGGCAAATTGGTATTTATAATAGAGCACTTAACAATGAAGAAATAGATAAATTGGCTAATAAAGAAGAAATAACTAAAAACCGTGAAATATATTTTTCTAATAAATCTCAAATACCTTCAGGAATGAACATAGGAGGAGATGCCGAATTCGAGCAGAATGAATTTGGGTCTTCCATAATTTTCGATGGTATTGATGATTTAGTAGAAATCGATGATCCTGAAAGTATTAACAGCGAAGTGACACTATCACTCTGGTTTAAAACCAGTGCCCCTACAGACTTTCAGGGTCGATGTGGCTTAGATTATTATAACAAATCTGGGTATATTCCTCATGATATAGAATGGGGCGGCTGGGGTTCTGTCTCAACTACTCTGGAAGATTGTTACAATGATTTTTGCATTGCTAGAGTTGCTAAAGCAATGGGTAAAACAGAGGACTATAGCCTGTTCAGGAAAAGAGCCGGATTTTACAAGAATTTATACGATCAAAATTCCGGATTTATGCGTCCTCGCAATAAAGATGGCTCCTGGAAAAAACCCTTTGCTCCGCAAGAGTGGGAAGGCTTTACCGAAGGTAATTCCTGGAGCTATAGCTGGTTTGTACCCCATGATGTCCCAGGCTTAATGGAATTGATGGGTAAGGCGCAATTTATAGAAAAACTAGACCATCTCTTCTCTAACTGGGCCTATCCTAAATGGGATGAGCATTTCTCCACCTACTGGCATGGCAATGAACCTTCACAACAGGTACCCTATTATTATAATTATGCAGAACAACCCTGGAAGACTCAAAAAGTTGTTGATGCAATCATGAATGATTTGTATGGAATTGAAGCCAATGGAATCCCGGGCAATGAAGATGTGGGGCAGTTATCAGCATGGTTTGTCCTCAGTGCTATGGGTTTTCATCCGGTCGCACCTGCGGAATGTACTTATATGATTGGTCGTCCACTATTTGATAAAATTACAATCCATCTTAATGATAAATATTATAATGCTGAAAAATTTACTATCCAGGTTAACAATAATTCCCGGGAAAACAAATATATCCAATCTTTATCAATAAATGGAAAAGATAGAAATAGAAGCTGGTTTGATCATGAGCTTATCAAGAATGGCGGTGAAATTATCTTGGAGATGGGACCTGAACCCAATGAAAATTGGGGCACACAAAATTACCAAACCAAATTTTAACCTTATATATTCTTCAATGTGAAATAATATAAAGTATTTTATTTCAAATGAAATTTATATGTTTTTCCGGGCTGGGTTGCAAAATCATAAAGATAGGTCTTTTTTAAACCTATTAATTCAATATTGGCCTTTGGTGAAATTTTTGCAGGCTTGAGATCTTTTGTTTTATAAAATGGATTAGGATTGGTTCCTACCGCTTTCTTAAGTTGCGCGTTGCCTGCTGCTTCTATCGGATTGTAAATTCTTAATCTACAATTTCCACTTAATTCCGAATCAACTTTCAGACTATCAATTTTCCCATTTTTCCAGCTAATATCTATTTGAAAGCCACCTTGAGCTTGAAGTCCCTTGATTTCACCATTTTTCCATTTATCAGGCAAGGCCGGTAGAATAAATATAAAACCATCATGACTCTGCATCAGCATCTCTGCTATTCCGGCAGCGCAACCAAAATTTCCATCGATCTGAAAAGGTGGATGGGCGTCCAGCATGTTGGGGTAAGTCCCGCCTTTCTCTTCTCCATTGGAGAGAATAGCAGGATTTATCTGATCCTGTAGTAATTTATAAGCATGCTCTCCATCCAGAAGGCGAGCCCAGAGATTAACCTTCCAGCCCATAGACCAACCTGTGGATTCATCTCCCCGGTATTTAAGAGAATTTTTAGCAGCCTGAAAGAGCAAGGGCGTCCTATAGGGGGAAATTTGATTTCCAGGATACAGGCCATAGAGATGGGAAACATGTCTGTGATGATCGGTAGTATCATCCCAGTCAAATAACCATTCCTGCAATTGATTATATTGACCAATTTGCATAGGAGGTAATTTGTCACGCAGATTCAACAATGTATCTCGCAATGGTTCATCTTGTTCCAGAATCTTTGAAGCACGAATCACATTTGTAAATAGATCAAAGAGCAATTGATTATCCATTGTGGTTCCAAAACTGGCTGTAATGCCTTCCATGTATTCATTTTCCGGTGAAGTAGAAGGACCAATCACAAGATAGCCGGTATCGGGGTCTTTAACTAATTCATCGATATAAAAAATAGCAGCATCTTTTAAGACCGGATAAAATTTCTCCAAAAAATCATGATTTCCGGAATACATATAATGCCGCCAGATAGATTGAGTTAACCAGGCACTGCCAGTCTGCCACAAGCCCCAATAGGCTCCATCGTAAATACCAGCAGCACGCCAGATATCAGTATTGTGATGAACAACCCAGCCTCTGGCATCGTAAAGTGTTTTTGCACATTCCTGCCCGGTTTCGGAAAGGCCCTTAATTAATTTAAAGAGAGGCTGTGCCATTTCAGGTAGATTAGTTTTGTCTGCAGGCCAGTAATTCATCTCCAGATTAATATCCAGGGTATATTTGCAATCCCAGGGCGGGCTCATCTCATGATTCCAGATACCCTGCAGTGTAGCCGGCTGACCACCAGGTTGCGAGCTGCTGATGAGCAAATATCTGCCAAATTGAAAATAGAGCGCAGCAAGGTGAGGATCGTAGCCCTCGGGATAATTTTCAATCCGGATATCAGTGGGCTTGTGAGCTGCATTGGTTGTTCCTAGGTCCAGTTCAACTCTATTGAAATATTTTTGATAATTATGAATATGCTTGTTCTTGGCTGTATCGTAATCTTGCTCGAGAGCTGCTTGCAGACGGGTTGTGGCTTCCTTCTCATGGTTAACACTCAGCTCTTTATAATTTTTAAAATTTGTCCCGATTGAGATGTAAAATTTGACTGAGTTGGCATTTTTAATCATGATACTTGTATCTTGCACAACGATACTGCCACCATCCAGGATTGGCTTGACCTGGGTCTCAAATTTTATTTTGCCTTCAATGCCTTCTCTGTTTCCCGATTTTCCTGCTAATATTATTTTATTTTTATTGTATTTTTCAGAATGAGTTTGCGGACTTGTGAAATGCAATTCACAATTAATTTGTTCAGGCCTATCAGCAGTAACTTTCATGATTATTACATCGTCAGTAAAGGAAGAGAATATTTCACGTCTGAAAGTAACCCCCTCTACTGAATATGAGACTGATGAGACTGCCTTTTCAATGTTCAAGTCCCGATAATAATTTGAAAAGTTTTGATGACCGGGGAAATTGATATGTAAGTTGCCTACCGGTTGATAGGGCATGCCATTCTGTTCATTCATCATATTGTCATTTGCTAATTTTTGAGCCTTTTTATATTTGCCCTGAAAAAGTAATTTTCTGACCTGCGGAATATAAGGACCGGATTCAGCATCACAATTATTATAGGGATGGCCGGCCCAAACGGTCTCCTCATTCAGTTGTAATTTTTCTCGAGCAGGATTGCCAAATATCATAGCACCCAGACGGCCATTACCAATAGGCAAAGCTTTATTCCAGCCATCAGCAGGCTCATCATACCAGAGCTTTAATGGCACGGCCGATTTTGTAGAACCAAATGATAAGATTAATGATAATAACAAAAGAAAAAAGATAGTCTTCTTCATCAGTATTCCTCCAAAAACAGGATAAATTTATTTACAAGTTTTAACAGGGTTAATATGGTATTTAATAGGATTAATATCAAGCAATATATTGAAGGAAAGATAAGTAAGGGGAGAGGATTTTTGTTGAGTCATTCGATGATTGATAATTTTCCATAAATCTTTTCGAAAGCTTTAAAGTCTGGTAAAATGAAAATATTTATTTTTTTTGGATTGAATGAAGGTTTTGGCTCATGCATTTGTATAATATCTCTACTTATGGAAATAATAAATATAGTATAACAACAAAATTAAAGAAATGATAATATCTATAAAAATTTACTTACAGAGTAATAAGACGTTTTTTACATCCAAATAATCTAGAGAAGAAACTGATAATTCTGAAGAAAACATTATTAATGGGATATCATTCGGTCTACCAATATCTTTTGATACTTTCCTGCCAAATTTTTCAAAAAGATCTTTGTTATATTGACAATATTCATCTTGGAAATCATTACAATTTTTTATCATTTTATTTTTATATTCATAAAAATTTTCCGAACACTTTGAATTAAATTTTTCTAATAATTTCATTCTGGAATTTATATTCTTGTCAAAAAGTTTATCCATGAAAGTTTGTGAATTATTTTTATCTAAATATTTCCAAGAAATTCTGTAAGAAGTGTGTAGGAAAAAATTTTCAAAATCTATCATGATTGTTAATAACCTATCGTTATTAAGTTCTGGTCTTTTTGGTTCGTTTTTACATTCTTTTTTTATTTCGAGGCTACAACTTGATGATATTTTTACAATTCTTTCAGAAATAATTGATGCAGCTTCTTCTAATGATATCTTCTTATTGTCTTCAGTAAAGATACCCTTAATTTTTTTAAAAAAGCCCATCCCTCCTCCTAAAATATTTACCGAATATTTTTATAAAATAATAGAACCGTTATGATTCATCTTCATTCATTCCAATTATTTCTTTGAATTTTTTTTCAAGTGCTTGTAATAATGGTGGGACTTTATTTCTAATATCTTTAGAAGCTTCATGCCATAAACCTGTTTTATCAGGTTTATATTCTTTATTACCTAATTGAGATTGTTCGAATTTACTAATTATATCTCCTAAAATTTCAACCAATTCTTGAGTCTTACAAACTACATTATTAGTTAAAAATAGCCGATTCTTATGAAAATATTTGTTTAAATCATTATAAGATTTTATAACATGCTTTTGTTTCTCAGGTAAGTTTTGGCCTCCTATTTGGATGATATGTACCAATGCTCCTGTTTGGTCTTTTGCTTCTACCAATTTTCTATATAATCCTGTTATGACTTCTGAACGTTTTTGATTGATCCATGAAAATTTCTCATATTGTTTAAAAGTTTTCCGTTCAAGTTCTATCTTAAATTTTTCAAGATCCCGTTTAAATGTCTGTTCAATAAATTTACGGATCAGGAAGCCAACAACTAAAATAACTACTGTCGGTGTTAAAGTTAAAGTGATTAGTTGTTGCCATGAATTCATTTTTACCTTAATAAATTGTGATTGGTAAAGTATAATTAAAGGTATTAAAATATATATTCATTTGCAAATAATTTACATGGAAGAACAAACTCTTAAATTTTCAAATATATAGAAAATTTCGAAATAATTGTTGTGTCTATGGTATGAACTATGGATTTAACCAGAGTTTTGATTTATGCATTAACCCAGTTAATGCACTCCAAAGGGCATTTCAAATAGTTAAACATTGTTATTGCATCACTAAATATTATCTATTAGGATTTCCTGCATGCAAATGTTATCACCGTTTAATATAGATTTTATCAACTTAACCTGGACTGGTCTGCCGAAAAGAGATTCAAATATATTTTTTGTATAGCCTGCTGTACAATTACACAAATATGAATTGTTTACACCTGCTTTAACCAGAGGGCAGGTGCACTCTTTAAAAATAAGGGTGACCTTACTACCTGATTTTGTCAATCGAGGGCTATTGTAATACTCAGCTTTAAAATTTTTAAAGAGGTGCTCGACATCGTCATTCATTTGGGATTCATTCCTGATTTTATTTGCACCTGCAAGCAAGACAGAGATTTTTGAACAATTTGTACCACAATCATGTAATATTTCAAGTCCCCTTTGTTTGTCCAGTTGTGATAATTGTTGTAAAACTAAATTAATCCATATGGCAATTCTATCCTTATCGGGCATTGGAGATCCCTTCTTTTAAGATTTTGTAATTAATCAAGCGGGCTCGATTCTGTGATAATTTAGGTTGATTATAAGTAATAGTAAAAACTTATCATCATTTTTGTAAGCCACTAATTATTATATTTATAGCAATTTGCAAGTATTTTCTTCAGATTAGATGAATGGTTTTTGGTTCATGCATTAACACGGTTAATGCACTCCATAGGTTAAAATAATAAATTTGAGCTTTACTTTGCATTTTTAAAATTTAATTATAAAATACAGAGTGCAAAATGGATTATGAAACTGAATAGAAATTTTAGATACTAGATCATTTTTTAAATAATAAATGTTATCAAGGGAGGGTATCATGAAAAAAATAATATAT
Organism: Fidelibacterota bacterium; assembly: GCA_021735285.1. Classification (GTDB taxonomy): domain Bacteria; phylum Fidelibacterota; class UBA2242; order UBA2242; family JAFGTP01; genus JAIPHI01. The sequence continues at coordinate 14,255 of JAIPHI010000021.1, forward strand.
GCTTTAAGTTTTATTTGTATGGTTTATGTACTTGTTGCTGAAGACCCGCAAGTCACGATTTATAACAATAATCCGGCTTTAATTCGAACTTCTAAGAGTATTAATTTAGAAAAAGGACTGACAGAATTTTCGATTCAAGGTGTTTCAGCTAAAATTGACCCTACCTCAGTCCATCTGGTATTCGATAATGATAAGAAAGTAGAAATTTTAGAAATGAATTTTTTATACGATCTGGTCAGCTCTTCCAAAATATTCAAAAAATATATTGGCAACCAGCTTGTTTATCATCTGGAAGATGGCACAGAATTGCAGGGCAAATTACTAAGTTATTCAGGCGGAGATTTAATTCTGGAAGAACCGGACGGTGAGATTAGAATCACTTCGTCCAGGCATATTAGAGATTATAAATTTCCGAAATTACCAGGCGGTCTGATTACTGTGCCAACTTTACAATGGCAAATTAATTCTGATATAAAAGGTCAGCATGATGCAGAGTTAAGTTACCTGACCGATGGTATTGATTGGCATGCTGAATATGTGCTGGTGCTTGCTCAGAATGAAAGTGATTTCAATCTTTCCTCATGGATATCACTCAATAATCAATCCGGTGCATCCTACAAAAACGCAAAAGTTAAGTTAATAGCCGGCGATTTACATCGAGCACCGCAGCCAGAAGCGCCAAGAGTAATGCTGGCTCGTCAGGCTAAAGATCAGGAAGTTCAAAGAAGAGAAATCTTCGACTATCATCTCTATGAAATTAGCCGCAAAGTTGATATTGCAGACAAAGAAATAAAACAGATTTCTCTTTTTGATAATATCGAAGCCAGGGCGGAAAAAAAGTATATTTTTGAAAATTCCGCTTATAGATCAGAAAGTGAGGCGGCCCTCTCAATCAAATTATTCATTCCTAATACAAAAGATAACAATCTGGGGATACCTTTACCAAAAGGGAAAGTCAGAATGTTTAAGGAAGATAAGGACGGCTCTTTGCAAATGATCGGAGAGGATAGAATTCCTCATACTGGTAAGGAAGATTTGATCGAATTAACTGCTGGCAAAGCTTTTGACGTGAAAGGTAAACGGACTATTCTCAATCGAGAAGAATATCGCCATGAAGAGGTCATCGAAGTTAGAATAGAACTATTCAATAGGACAGATCACAGTGCAAATGTAGAGGTTTGTGAGAAACATCGTGGCGACTGGCATGTAAAAAGTAGTGATGCTGATTATGAGAAAAAGAGCAACTCCTTATTGTCTTTTCCAGTCACCCTGCAGGGTAATACTGAAAAGACGATTAAATATGAATTTGTAAGAGAATTTTAGCTGTGAAAGAACAGATCTACACAAAAAACACATTACATTCTGAGCGGGATGTGCAATTTATCAAAGGGGTGGGCCCCAAGCGGGCACAAGCTCTATCGAAAATTGGCATTGATAATGCCCGGGATTTGCTTTACCATTTTCCCAGGCGCTATTTAGACAGAAGTACGGTGACCAAGATATCGTCGCTTAAGGTTGATCAAAGAGTTACTGTTGTAGGTGAAATAGAGTCAAAAAATTATATTAGAACCCGCAGAGGTGGCTATTTTCAATTATTAGTCAAAGATGATACAGGCTATCTCCGCTGTAAATGGTTCAATAGTGCTAAATACATTCAAAAATTATTCAAAGAAGGTGAAACAGTTGCTTTTAGCGGGAAGGTCAATTACTATAAAGGCTATGAATTGGTACATCCTGATTATGATAAAATTGAAGAAGAGAGTATAAATACCGGTCGCATTGTGCCCCTCTATTCCTCTACAGAACATTTGAAAAAAATGTACTTAAATAGCAAGGGCTTTAGAAGATTATACAGGAAAATTTTTGAGAAATATGCAATAGTTATCGAAGAACTTCTTCCGAAGGAAATCAGAGAAAAGCAAAATTTATCGGACGTCCGCAAAGCATTAGAGCAAATTCACTTTCCTGATAATACTGAAAAGCTCAAGAAAGCCAGGCGCAGATTTATTTTTGAAGAACTATTTTATCTACAGCTTATTATGAGCCTTAAACGGGAAAGCATCAAGTCCATAAGCAAACAATTCAGCTATGATTCGCCAGGAAAATTATTATCAAAAATTTATGAAAAATTGCCTTTTGAATTAACTGGCGCTCAAAAGCGGGTTGTCAAAGAAATCTGGCAGGATATGAAATCAGATAGAGTAATGAACAGACTTGTGCAGGGAGATGTGGGTTCCGGTAAAACTGTGGTCGCCATGCTGGCAGCTTCGATTGCGATCGGCAATGGTTATCAGGCTGCTATTATGGCACCGACGGAAATCCTGGCGGAGCAACATTACCAAAATTTAAAAGCTATGACAGCCGGGCTGGGTATCAATACCGTGCTTCTGGTTGGTAATCAGAAAAAAGGTGAACGGGAAGCGATCCTTGAGCAAATTAGTAAAAATGAAGCCAATCTTATCATAGGGACCCATGCATTGATCCAGGATAGTGTAGTGATTGATAAATTATCCCTGGTAATCATAGATGAACAACATCGCTTTGGTGTCATGCAAAGAGGTAAGTTAATCAATAAAGGATTAAATCCGGATGTACTGGTCATGACCGCGACACCTATTCCCCGCACAATGAGTATGACTTTGTATGGTGATATGGATATTTCTACGATTGAGGAAACTCCAGCCCGAAAAGGTAAAATCATAACTAAAAAGGTCAAAGAGAATCAGTTGCCGACAGTCTATGATTTCATAAAAAATAAATTGGAGGAAGGCCAGCAAGCTTATGTGGTTTATCCTTTGATTGCAGAGTCTGAGAAGATGGATCTCAAAGCTGCGGAGACAGGCTATAAAAAATTAAACCAAAAAATATTTCGGGACTATTCTGTTGCTCTATTGCATGGTCAGATGAAAAATGAGGAAAAAGAAAATATTATGACTCGTTTTCAAGCAGGTGAGTTTGATATTTTGGTGAGTACAACTGTGATCGAGGTGGGAGTCGATAACCCTAATGCAAATATTATGTTGATTGAAAATGCAGAAAGGTATGGTCTAACTCAAATCCATCAATTACGAGGCCGTGTCGGTCGAGGCGAGGAAAATGGTATTTGTGTTCTCGTAGAGCGCAACAGTTCTGAAAAAGCAGAAAAAAGATTGGATATTTTATGTTCAACTAGCGATGGATTTAAGATTTCTAGAGCAGATTTAAAATTAAGAGGGCCGGGAGAATTTTTTAGTAGCAAGCAGCATGGTTACCCGCAAATGAAAATTGCTGATCTGATCAGAGACAGAAAAATATTAGAAACTGCCAGAAAAGAAGCTTATAAATTAATCCGGATAGACCCCCATTTACGCAAAGAAAAACATCAAGTTGTGAGACAGCATCTCCTGGATAATTATCAAAAATACATGAAATATGTGGATGTTTTATAGACTATAAATTGAAATATGTGAATTATTTTTATTGCTAATTGTTTTACTCGCAGGATCAACTTTTATGAGCATATTTAATGCATTATTTACCTTCGATAATGTAAGCAGTATTTGATAAATTACGCTAAGCAGTAGAATTATAAATATAGCATGGGTTTAACAATGAAATTACTAGGACAGAAACACAAGCAAAATTCCTTAAAAATCATCCTTGCCTCCCTGAGTTTTTTAATAGCTTATCTTGTAAAAATGGCGACGGTAGCACCTACGGTATCATTCTGGGATTGTGGTGAATTTATAGCCACTTCCTATATTTTGGGCGTTCCTCACCCGCCGGGCACGCCGCTTTATCTTTTGATTAGCCGGATATTTTCAATGCTTCCTTTGGGGAGCAATGTCGGTTTTAGAGTGAATCTAATATCTCCTCTGGTGAGTTCGCTCACCATTTTATTCTTATTTTTGATAATTGTGAAATTTCTCAAGCGTTACGTGAATATGGACGATGACATGAACCGGCTCTCTGTATATTTTGGTGCTTTTATTGGCGCTTTGACATTCGCCTTTACTGATAGTCATTGGTTTAATTCTGTAGAAGCAGAGGTTTATGCGTTTTCTACTTTCCTGACAAGTCTGGTTATGTGGCTCACTTTGAAATGGGAAGAAAATGCAGGCCGTGCCGGACACGAACGTTATTTATTATTCATTGCTTATATTATTGGATTGTCGATCGGGATTCATCTATTGAGTTTGTTGATTATTTTCGTGATTGCCGTGATCATGTATTTCAAATATTATGAAATATCCTCGATCTGGTGGATGATTGGTGATATTTTGATAGGCGCAGCAATAGCAGGGATTTTATTTTATGTTATCTATTCTTCGGTTCCAAATCCTGATCAAAATATGTTATTGATTGGCCTTATTACTTTGGGACTATTTACAGGGGGTTACTTTCTGCTAAATAAATATGCAGGTAAAAACCGTTATCAAGAACATTCCGCCAATGTTTTTATGGCATTTTTTGCCAGTTTAGGATTCTTAATAGTTAATTCAGGTGTGATCCGGGGAATTCCAAAAATTATTGATAATTGGGGTATAGCGGGGCTGGTAATATCATTATTGCTGCTTGTGATAATTACAATTTGGGCCTTAAAAAACCAAAAAAATATAGTAGCGCTCATTCTTGCTAGTATTATTCTGGTAATAGTTGGTTATTCTACTTTTACAATGATCTTTATTCGGAGCAATCAGGATCCGGCCATTGATGAAAACAATCCGGAAACAATCGAGCGGTTTATCTCGTATCTTGAGCGCGAACAATATGGTCGGCGTTCATTTGCTGATATTTTCGATAGGAAAAAGAGCAAAACTCTTGCTTCAAAAGCAGCAGTGCAAAAATATCAGGATAAAAGCGATCTCTACTTTTTCTGGGATTATCAGATCAAAAAAATGTATATCAGGTATTTTCTATGGCAGTTTGTCGGTCGGGAAGGGGCCAAAGTCGATCCTTTTCAGTTTCTACTTCCCCTCCCTCTATTAATTGGACTCTATGGGGCTCTTAGTCATTTTGGACGTGATAAAAAACATGCTTTAGCTGTATTGGCTCTCTTTCTATTTACCGGATTTATGATCATTCTTTACTTAAACCAAAAAGACCCTCAGCCCAGAGAGCGTGATTATTCCTATACCGGTTCATTTTTTGCTTTTTCCATCTGGATCGGAGTGGGGGCCGCGGAATTAATACGTAAAGTCAAAGAGTTTAAATGGGCAAAATTGAAAAAACCTATGATGTGGGGCGCAGCTACGCTTTTAATAGTCGCTCTCCCTTTGAATTTATTGCTGGCTAATTATAATTCCCATGATCGCAGTGGAAATTATGTAGCCTGGGATTACGCTTATAATCTTTTAAATACCTGTGAAAAAGATGGAATCCTTTTTACTAATGGTGACAATGATACTTTTCCACTCTGGTATTTACAGCAGGTGGAAAAAGTTAGAACGGATGTAAAGGTCGTCAATTTGAGTTTGTTGAGAACTCACTGGTACATTAAACAACTCCGTGATTTTGAACCTAAAATTAAAATTGGATTAACTGATCGACAAATAGAGCGCAGTCTCCGTCCTCAAAGATGGGAGACCAGAACTGTTAAGGCTTCTACTCCTGATTCTTTACCACCTATGCAATGGAAAATGAAACCTACAATTCAGAACCGCGCAATAGGTGTTCACCATCTAATGATCTGGCAGCTTATTCAGTCTAATAACTGGGAAAGACCGATCTATTTTGCGATTACCCTGGCTTCTAAGAATTATATTGGTCTCAGAGATGCAAACTATTTACAATTAGAGGGCCTGGCTTATAGATTGAAACCCTATAAAGTAGATCACAGGCTAAATTTGGATCGTATGCAGAAAAATTTGCTGGGAGTATATCGCTATAGAAATCTTAACAATCCGGATGTTTATTTTAGTGGAGATGCAAAACAATCGGTCAGCTATTATCGCTCGGTTTTCTTTCAATTGGCATTGAGAAGGTTACGCAACAATAATTACCAGGATGTGGTTGAGATATTAGAAACATTGGAGACCAATATGCCTGAATCTATATTGCCCATGCGAACTGAGAACCTCTCAGTTCAAATTAGTATGTTATATGAACAGGCTCTAAAAGAACTGGCGGATCAAACAGAGAAGGATTATGAAGAACTAAGAAAAGAGTATAACGGACCTGATAAAGCAAGTAATAAAATAAGCGCAATCATCAATCAAGAAAATATGAGTCTCGATAAAAAATTACAATATACCAAAAATCTTATGTATGGAGTAGAGGATTACAAAGGTGCTCTGCGTATTTTAGAAGAGATTCAGGAAAAGCAGGTAAATAATCCACAGGTTTTGAGTTTACAGGTCCGGGCTTATAGACACACCAGGCAGTATGATAAAGCAATTAATATTCTTGAAAAATGGTTGGAAGACCACCCTCAAGACCAGAATGCGAAAAGGATGTTGAGTAATCTTGAGGCTCGCCAGGAAAAGCAAAATCTGGCCGACACAAGTTCCTGATGAAGAAGCAGGCAGTAGAGGATAGACTTATAAAAAGATTTGGGGATTACTAATGCTCAATACCTCAATATATGCTATCACTCAAACTGCCAAAATTTTATAATTTGAGACACAAGTGTCCGGTAAAAAATCAGAAAAATAGGCTGATATTCCTAAAAAAACCTTAAATTATTTTAGCAATAAAGCAAGATAATAGAGGAGTATCAACCTATGAGAAAAATTAACACAATCATGCGAGAATTACTAAAT
>JAIPHI010000022.1 GCA_021735285.1 Fidelibacterota bacterium
AGAAGTTATAGCCCGGGATCTGGATGAGTATAAATCCAAAAATGTGCAAATAGTAACATTAGAACCAGGTTATGATATGGGAGCTTCCTATTTATCCGAGGGCTGGTTCAAAAAAGTTAATATGGCTGTAAGACTGGCAAAAGAACGCGATATGCGGGTTTACCTTGTAGATGAGGGCAAATATCCCAGTGGATTTGCCGGCGGTAAAATATCCAGAGAAGCTCCTGCACTGCGAATGAAGGCTTTACTTGCAGCTGATACACTGAATGTCAAAGATGGTAAAACTATATCCCTCGATCTGGATAAAAATATCGTAAGCGCAGTAGCATTTAATGAAAACGATAGTAGTTCTAGAATTATAGAAATTAATTCAGGAAAATTGCACTGGACTGTCCCTGATGGTGACTGGCAGCTTCTATTAGTCAAACATGATTTTCATACATCGCCTACCCGTTCGGTAACTAACCCCGATCATGGCAAAGACAGAACCAATTCTCTTATTGATTATTTAGATCCGGAAGCTACTCGTAAATTTATCGAATTTACACATAAGGGTTATAAAAGATATGTAGAAGATGAATTTGGCAAAACTGTCCTTGGTTTTCGTGGCGATGAACCTGATTATTCTATCCGGGGTTTGCCCTGTACACCAGAAATTTTCACAGAATTTAAAAAGCGCAAAGCTTATGATGTCCAGCCTTTTGTCGCCTCTTTTTTCATACCGAATCAGAGCGAAAAAATTAAGAGGATTCGAGCCGATTATTGGGATGTTTGGTCAACTATGTTTGCAGATAATTTTTTCAAAGTTCAGGCTGATTGGTGTGCTGAGCATGATTTGAAATATCTGGTGCATTTAAATCATGAAGACAAAATGCCAGCTCTGGTTCGCTCGGAAGGTGACTTCTTCAGAGCGATGCGGCCCGTCCAAATGCCGGGAGTTGATGCTATCTGGCATCAGATCTGGCCTAACGAAAATGTCCCGATTTATCCCAAGTATGCCTCCTCGGCAGCTCATTTGTTTGGCAGACGCCGGTCATTTACTGAAAGTTTTGCAGCCTATCGGCCCCGACCAAATATAGAGCAGGCTAAATGGATTCTGGACCATCAGTTGGTACGGGGATTAAATATGGTAGAGGTAATGTTTGTACCGGCTTCGACACATGGTAAATCCGGGATGCGAGGCTGGCTTGCAGATAAAAAATTTCCCGAAGTAGCAAAATATATTCAACGCGCCTGTTACCTCTTATCACAGGGGCAACCGGCTGCTGATATTGCTGTTTATTTCCCAACCAGTAGCATGTGGTTGAAAGACGATAGGGAGCATCAACATGCCCTTCAAACCATGCATAAATTTCTTCAGATGCAGCGCGATTTTGATATTGTAGATGAACAGGCGTTGGGTTCTGTAATGCAATTGGAGGAAGGAGAGTTTATCAATTTAAGCGGCCAAAGCTACTCGACAGTAGTGATACCTTCAATTTTGGCAATTTCCAGGAAAACTCTCAATCGGTTGGAAAAATTTGCAAACTCAGGAGGGCAGGTGATATTTATAGGGCGGAGGCCCGAATTGGTAGTTGAGCAAACTTTCCGGAATGCATCCGGACCAGAGCCCATAGATTGGGCAATTCACGAAAAGTCTGGCGAAATTACTGATGAAGTTATTAACGCCTTACCGCAACCCGATTTTAAACTAAATCAACCATGTGAATATATTAAATACAATCATCGTCATTGGAAAAATGCTGATCTCTACTTTGTCTTTAATGAAAGTAAAAAGCCTCAAAAACGGTCTGTTACTCTGGAAGGTAAGGGTCAAGTGCAGATCTGGCATGCAATGCATGGTAAAATTGAGAAAGCCTCCGGTTCAAGCAAAGGTGCCAACCATGTTGAAGTTGATTTAAAGCTTGGCCCCTGGGAGACACGTTTTATAGTAGTAGGATCGAACACAGAATTGTAAACAGAAATTTCTGTATAAAATTAGCATTGCAATGTACTTTAATTATTTGGCTTATGATTAGACGATAGCATTCTATATTAAGTTGACATAAAAAGGAGAGAAAGAGCAATGAATTACAAAACATTAGTCAGAATATTTTTGGCAATTATCCTGATATTATATCTGATTTCCTGCAGTAGTACTAGGAAATATGTCATTACTGACTATGGCGCAGTCGCGGATTCTTCAGTGGTGAATACTGAGGCTATTCAGAAAACTATTGATAAATGTGCTAAAGAAGGGGGCGGAACTGTGGTTGTGCCCCAGGGTGTATTCAGAAGCGGAGCCCTTTTTTTCAAACAGGATGTTAATTTGTATATTCAAGAAGGTGGTGTGCTAAAAGGTACAGTTGATGAAGCTGATTATCCGGTCGTAGATACGCGCTGGGAAGGCATAGAACGAAAGTGGAGTTCAGCATTTATTAATGCTTTTGAACTAGATGGATTTAAAATCACCGGCAAAGGTACTATTGATGGCTCTGGTGTGGAATGGCTAAATTATCGTAAATGGCAGGAATTAGAAGCTGGCCGCCCTCGTTTGATTGCAGTTCAGAATTGCCAGTATGTTGAAATTTCAGACTTTTCGATAAAAAATCAGGCCTGCTGGGGAGTTTTTATTCTATATTCGAAAAATGTAGAGATCAAAAATCTTACAATTAGGGCTGCCCATAATATTCCCATGTCCGATGGTATAGACCTGGACTCCAGTACTGAGGTGCATGTAATTGGCTGCGATATTGATGTTAATGATGATTGTGTTGCCATTAAATCCGGAAAAGATGAAGATGGTCGCCGGGTAGGAAAACCAGCTCAGAAGATTCTGGTTGAAAAATGTCGTTTTCGGTATGGTCATGGCGGAGTTTCGATGGGTAGTGAAATGTCAGGCGGTATTCGCAATGTTGAAGTCCGTAATTGTGTGATGGAAGAGGGCAACTGGGCTCCGATTCGCTTCAAATCTCAACCAAGCCGGGGTGGGGTGGTAGAAAATATTACTTATCGGGATTTAAAATTGAAAAATGTGCGGAGAGCTTTTGAATTTAATATGGAATGGCGTATGCGTCCTCCTATCAAACCGCCATCAGATCCTTTACCGGTCGTCCGGAATATAAAGATCATTAATGTTTCCGGAAATGCTGAAGAAGTCGGTTTTATGCATGGCCTTAAAAAAAGTCCGATCAAAAATGTTACCTTTAAGAATTGTAATATCCAGGCAGAAAAAGGATTTGTTCTGGAAAATGTTGAAGGTTTAGATCTATCTGGTCTCGAGCTTGAGGTAGAAAAAGATGAAGCCATTATTCGAAGGAATGCTAAATAAGGGATAATTTAATGTTTAAAATGAAAAAACAATTTCAATATGTTTTATTATTGGTTATGATTCTAATTGTTTCAAGTCAGACTGCGCCATATAGAGGAGAAGGAATGGGAAATACCCCTACATTATATATAGCAGGGAATTCAACTGTCAAAAATGGAGCACAAGCAGGCTGGGGGAGTCATCTTCAAAAATACTTTAATCCGGAACAACTAGAAGTTGTAAATAGGGCAAAAGCAGGTCGTAGTAGCCGAACCTTCATTACAGAAGGGCGCTGGGATGCAATTAAAAAAGATTTAAAACCGGGTGATTACGTTATACTTGAGTTCGGTCACAATGATGCTGGTCAGATCAATGATAAACACCGGGCCCGGGGTTCTATTTCGTCGCTTGGCAATGAAACCCGGGAAATTGACAATCAGGTTACAGGCGAGCATGAAATAGTTCACACGTTCGGCTGGTATATGCGCAAAATGATCAATGAAACCAGGGCTAAAAATGCGACTCCGATCGTACTTAGTATGACAGCCCGCAATGTATGGCCTAATGGGGAAATCGAACGCAAAAATAAATTTTGTACATTATCACGAAAAATTGCAAAGCAAACAGATACCAGATTTATTGATATGCGCAATATGATTGCCGACCAGTATGCTTTATTGGGACCAATTCGAGTTAGACAATTATTTCCTCAAGATCATACTCATACAAGTCCTCACGGTGCCTTTTTGAATGCTGCCATCCTGGTATCAGGTATAAAAGCTACAGATAGTCCTCTCAAGAATAAACTCTCAAAGCTGGGAAAAGAAGTTACACATTATAGGCCTCATTTAATGGTTGAACAGGTCAGAGAATGGATGACTGCTGCCTGGATGCCGGAAGCCCAGCCACCTTCTGACACAACTAATCCTACTTTATATTTGATTGGTGATTCAACAGTACGTACCGGCCTTAAAGGCAATGGAGCCAATGGACAATGGGGCTGGGGAGCGCCAATCGCTGATTTTTTCGATCGTGACCGACTTAATGTGGAGAATCACGCTATGGGAGGCACCAGTAGCAGAACTTATATAACTTTGGGCCTTTGGAAGGAAGTGTTAAAAGAAGTAAAGCCCGGAGATTATGTAATGATGCAATTTGGTCATAATGATGCCAGCCCTATTAATGATGACCATCGGGCCCGGGGCACAATTGAAGGTAATGGTGATGAAACCAAAGAAATTGACAACATGCTCACAGGTAAACATGAAGTAGTCCATAGCTATGGCTGGTATATTCGACAGTATATAAAAGAGACCAAAGCGAAGGGCGGCATCCCAATTGTCTGTTCCCTGATCCCTCGCAACCACTGGACAGAGGGTGAAATTAACCGTTCCAAAGAAGGATATGCAAAATGGGCTGCTCAGGCTGCGAAACAGGCTGGCGCTAAGTTTATTAATCTTAATGAATTAATTTGTGATCACTACGATAAAATCGGTAAAGAGCGGGTCTCAGCTCTCTATTTTGACGGGGATGAGACTACCCATACAAATGCAATGGGAGCCCAGGCTAATGCCACCTGTCTGGTCAAGGGTATTAAAAGTCTGAAAAATTGTTCCTTATCTGATTATTTAAAAATTGTCAAACCACAATAAATCCAGGGATTAAAATGCTGAAAGTGTAAGATTATAATATATTTAGAGAATAAATGATAATATCTTGGTGCAGAATATTTTATAGTTTGATTTCATGAAATACTGGTGACCTTCAATAAAGTTGACTAATATCTTATAATTAGATATATTTTGAGTATAATGCCTAATTTGCAATAATAATGATCAAATTATCTAAACACTATTTAATTTTAATTTTACTGATCCTGGTTGAATTGTCATTTGCTGATTTTGGTTCGCAGCTATTACAATCCAATCCAGATACATTGGATGTACGAGAAATATATTATCAAGCCTATCAAACAGCTTTACTGGATAATAAAATTGATTCTAGTGAAGAGGCTATTTTAAAGTCACTCCGGATTTCATTACAATTGAGTAATCAAGAAGTTCAGCAGATTATTTTTCCATTAAAGCAAGTCCAGGGAACACAGCTGGATCAAACAGGCCGCTGGCAATTTGTGCTGCAAAATACTGGTTGGGGAGGAGGTTTATACGGCTGGGGGATTCCCTATGCATTGGGTGCTGATGAGAATAGGTGGTTAGTTGGTATGGAAATGCTGACTCTGGGAACCACATTTTATCTAAGTCATAAATATTCAGGACAATTATCCATGCCTTTATCCCGGGCTCAGATGTTAGGATTAGGGTCCGGTGTGGGATTGCATTATGGTTTTGCGATTAATGAGATTTTTGATCTGAATAATGAAGATCATTCATTTTTAGAAGAGGACTTAGAAAAAAGATTTTGGCCAGTTACTTTAATGGGAGCCGTTCCGATTGGTATGCTGGTAGGGGATTATTTATATGATAGATGGCAACCGGAGTATGGTCGTACCTGGGCACTTTCATTAGGAACTATGATCACTTTGAAAAGTCTCTATGATCTCCAGGTGGCTTTTGATCCCGAGCCTGAAGAACCAGGATATTTTATCGAAGCCTTAGGTGAAAATGTGTATAGTAATTGGAGAGAGGATCATGATAGATGGCAAATAAGAAGAGCGCTATTAACTCTGGCTGCCTATCCGGTTGGTATATACTACAGCAAAGTTTTGACCGAAAATAAACAATATACATTTGGAGACGCCTTAATATTATCACAAGGTTATTTTTCAGCCTTGCTCTATAATTATATGGTGCTTGATATCCTGGGAGTAAAGGGAAGAGCATATTATCGCTTGGGTAATATTGCTATAGGGCTTCTTGGTACCTCTCTATATCAAGATATAATTGATAATTACGATTATAATTTTGGAGAATCTGTACTGATGGCGCTCGGAACCACTTCCGGAATGGCTTTTGGACTTGGAACTTCAATAATTACAAAGGCAAGCCATAAGATGACTAATTTCTTAGTGTTGGCAGGCGGGATAACAGGGAGTTTGTTGACCAAACCGATGCTTTCTCCCAAATTAGAGAGCCCTTCTTCCAAGGAATCAACAGGAAAATTATCATTAAGTCCAACCTTATTTGTAGAAACAAAGCAATTCTCTTATAATAAAATAAAAATTATTCCAGGGTTGAACGTTTCACTTCAATTATAAAAAAATAATGAGTAGCACTTGAAATAAATGAGATAAGCACCATGCTTTAGTATGGTGAAAGGTAAATAAATCCCGTCGGAATAAATATTTAGCCTGCTTCAGCAGGCTAATTAAAACCCTTTTTATTTCCAATTTCCATGGATGTAATACCTTAAGACTGGATATTGATTAATAGAATAAGAATTTTGAATATCGAATATCGAATTTCCAATTATGATTTTGTATCGTCCTGACATAGATTGACACTTTCAAACAAAAAAAGAAAACTATGCTATATATTGCCCATGAAATATCAATCTCGGATCATAATATTTGTGAACAACTTGGTTTTCTTGATTGTAAAATTTACTATATCCACACCGTAATTTCTGAAGCCCCAGAAAATATATAAAATTGATCAGATACGAACGCCTATAAAATTGTTGTGATTTTTGCCATGACTAATTAATTTGTTCTATTCAAAATTGAAGGGAGGTTGTTATCACTACTATAATCTTAGTAGCCGGCATTCTGATTTATATTTTATTATATTTGGTACATGGTAAGAAATTGGCGAAAATTGTGAATTGTTGTGATGATAATGAAACACCGGCCAAAACCCATTATGATGGAGTTGATTATATACCTGCAAAAAAATCAGTTCTCTTTGGGCATCATTTTGCTTCGATAGCCGGCGCGGCTCCGATCATTGGTCCGGTTCTGGCTATGGCCTGGGGCTGGGTACCTGCTATCTTATGGGTCTGGCTTGGTAATATATTTATGGGAGCTGTGCATGATTATTTAGCGGTTATGGCATCGGTTAGATACAAGGGGAAATCAATCCAATTTGTGGCTTCGGACCTTATCTCAGAAAGAACAGGTAAGACTTTCTACTGGCTGGTTTTCTTTTTATTAGTACTAGTAATTGCTGCTTTTGGTGCTGTTGTAACGGGCATGTTTATCAGTAATCCTGCTGTTGCCTCTTCTTATATTTTTATAATATTATCAGCACTATTACTAGGAGTAATGCTATATCGGTTAAAGTGGAATTTCTATCTATCAACTGTTATAGGCATTGCCCTGCTTATTTTGTCAATGATAGCCGGCATATATTTTCCAATTAAATTAAGCTGGAATACCTGGATAGTTATCCTCTTCTTATATATAATTATTGCTGCTTCAATTCCCGTCAATGTCTTACTCCAGCCCAGGGACTATTTAAATTCGTGGTTATTATATGCAGGGTTATTAATCGGAGGTGTAGCTGCAATATTTAGTCTTCACAAATTAACTGCACCAGCTTTTACAGCCTTTGCACCAATTATCTCAAATGGAAAGCCGACTCCCTTCTGGCCTGCAATAGTTTTGATTATTGCCTGTGGTTCATTATCCGGATTTCATTCTCTGGTAGGTTCGGGGACCACCTCTAAGCAAATTAGCAAGGAAAGTGATGTTCTACCTATCGGATATGGAAGTATGCTTTCGGAAGGGCTGCTTTCAACAATAGTAATTATTGCCATTGCAGGCTTTGGCTATGGTTTGCTTAAGAAAGCAGGCGAGGGGCTGACTATCCAAAATTGGGCTCAGAAATATACTTCCAGCATGATGACCCATTATCCCAAAGCAGAAATGTTCACAAATTCTTATACTGCTATGGTCAAGTCCACCTTTCTTAGATTTATTCCCCGCAAGATCATAACTGTACTGGCAGGCATGTGGGTGGCCTCATTTGCGCTGACTACTCTGGATACGACAAATAGATTAGCAAGATATACAATAGCTGAAATGGCCCGACCGTTAAAAAAGAATATGCACAAATTATACAGTTTTCTTACAGATAAATGGATTGCGTCAGTGATTCCTGCTGCATTGGGTATGTGGCTGGCCTGGAGTAAAAATTTTACAGTTCTCTGGCCTTCTTTCAGTACGGCCAATCAATTAATTGCGTCTATAGCCTTGTTGACCGGAACAATTTGGCTTAAGAAAAAAATCAAGACGGATAAAATAAAAATTAGTCTGATTCCTGCAACGATACTATGGATAACAGTAACTGGAGCCATAATCTGGTTTGGAACAGTAGTTCTTCCTTCTACAATTGCAGAGAGTCCTGTGACAGGTATCTCAGTCCTAATTATTGAGATGGTAATGTTTATTCTCAATATAATCTTTATTATTGATTTTATTAAGAGTTATAGAGAAGCAAGCAGAGAGAATGAGTAACAAACTTTTCAAATACTTGAAAGATTTTATAAAAAGTTTTGATCAGCATTTAAAGAGTGAAGCGACTGAAGAGCTGCAATATGAGTTAGAAGAAATGGAATTTGTATTTGCTCTTTTGATCTATTCTTCTCTGATTGGAATTCCCGGAATACCGGAAGCAGTGGCTATTGAATTATTGCCCTATATGGGGGAAGAATTAGAAAGATTTGAAGAAAAATCAATAGATTCTGACGACCAATTGGCGCAATTATTTTCAAAATTTAACTTTGAGTAAAGCGTGCAAGCTTATTTTTTTATAGGAAAAGGAGGAACCGGTAAAACAACTGTTTCCTCAGCCTTAGCCTGGCAATTAGCTAAAGCGGGTTATAATACTCTTTTAGCTTCTCTTGATCCGGCTCACAATCTTTACGATATATTTGAGATCGAGGAAGCTGGATTAAAATACCAGGTTAATGATCTTCTTGAGATTCAGCAGTCTGATTTCGAAAAGATAAAGCGGGAGTATTTTAAAGAAAAAATACAATTGTTAAAGGAAATAAATTCCCATTTAACTTCTTTTAATCTGGAAAACTATCTTAAAACTCTAGAGTATGCTCCGGGTCAGGAGGAATATGCAATAATTTTATTTTTGAAAAATTTACTGAAGCAAGAAAAAGACTATCAATATTTGGTTTTTGATACACCACCCACAGGTCTCTTATTAAAAATATTATCCCTGCCTGTTCTATCCCTGACCTGGATTGAAAAATTAATAGATCTAAGGCAGAAAATTGTAGATAGGAAAGAAATGATCGGTAATATCAAAGGAGAAGAAGAAAAGCCTAAATATTATAGCCGGGACCAGGTACTAACACAATTAAAACAACAGAAAGAGGATTATAAAGCGTTGTCCCAATTTTATAGAAAGTGTAATTTTTATATTGTGATGAATCCTGATCTAATAGTTGAAAAAGAATCCAAACGTTTGATTGACCAATTAGGTAAAATTGGTATAAAATTAGAAGGGATAGTAAATAATAAATGTGATGAGTCCTATAGATTTGAGCATATTGAGATTGAAAATATCAAACTTTTACAAATAGGAAGGCAAGCAGAGCCGTCATCAAAATATAAGCTCAATGTAGATTTATTAAAAACAATCGATGTCACCCCTTCTGATTAATTTGAATTAAAAAAGAGTCCTACACATGGGTAATACTCTTCTATTTTATATATTTGTAGCCATATCTATTATTTTAGTGATTGGATATTTTTTAGGTAGAAGGAAGAACAAAAATATTTCTTATAGTACTATCCAATCTCTAAAGAAATTAATTAAGCCTGCCGATCAGATTATAACAAATATTGGGGGAGTGGTTGGTTATCATCTTGAAATGGACTTTGAATCCGATCGAAATTTTAATAATCTGGAAGGAACAATTACCTTACTTCCTCGTCATAGTTTATTGTATCTACCTGTATCAAAATTATTCAGGAAATTTGATCGATTCTATGTCAAAATAGATGTAGATAAAATACCGGTCAGTAGCGAAATAAAATTTATAGAAAATAATTTCCTGAATGAACACCGTAAAGAAGTGAAGAATAATAACAAATTTCACAAAGAAGAGCTAACAATTGATCAAAAAATATTCTGTTATTATTATGATAGAGACTCGGATCTAAAAATTTTAAAAAAGATGATAGATCAAATTGAAGGTATAAAATATATTAAAGAAATATCTATCAATTCTAATGGAGAGATAGCACTTTTATTTGTACCGGGAGAAAAGAGAAATAAAAAAATATTAGAGCCAATCATAAACTGGCTCCAATAAATCTATTTAGTAATTGTTTGGATATTTACTTGCCATATTTTTCCGCTAGATAGACAGTATTAAAAAGTAACATCGAGATTGTCATGGGGCCCACTCCGCCTGGAACGGGAGTGATTGCTTGAGCTTTCTGAGAAACTTCTTCAAAATCCACATCGCCCACAAAACGATAGCCTTTTTCGGTTTCAGGTGCATCGATGCGGTTGCTCCCCACATCGATTACTACTACATCGTCCTTTACATACTCGCCAGTTATCATTTCCGGTTGACCGATGGCAACAATTAGAATATCAGCCTGTTTGGTAATTTTTTTAATATTTTTTGTCCTTGAGTGACAAATCGTGACTGTAGCATTACCATAGTCCTTTTTCTGAGCAAGCAAATTGGAGATTGGCTTACCCACAATATTACTTCGGCCAATTACCACTACATGTTTACCTTCGGTTTCAAAATCGGAATATTCAAGTAGTTTAAGAATGCCATGCGGTGTGCAGGGAAGGGGAGTTTCAATCCCAAGTACCATTTTACCAAGGCTGACGGGATGAATACCATCAGCATCTTTTTGAGGATCGATTCTTTCTAATAAGGTCATTTCATCCAGATGATCAGGTACAGGAATCTGAACGAGAATTCCGTGAATATTTTTGTCAGCATTTAATTGGTCTATTAGTTCCAAAACTTCTGATTGAGGAGTCTCAGCAGCGAGTCGATAGGTTTTACTTTCCATATTCAATTTTTTAAATGCTTTCTCTTTCATCCGGACATAGGATTGAGAAGCCGGATCGTCACCTATTAAAATCACAGCAAGACCAGGAGTAATTCCTTTCGACTTTAGAGCATCGATTCTGGGTTCTAATGATCGTCTAACTTTTTTTGCGATTTTTTTACCATCAATAAGCATAATTTTACTTTCTGATAAATTTATGATTTAGCGTAACTAATACTTCGATGTTCTCTTAAGACCATGACCTTGATCTGACCGGGAAAATTGGCTTCTTGTTCAATTTTATTCGCAATATCGTCAGCAATCATGGAAGCTTCATTATCATTAACTTTATCATTTTCTACCATAACTCTAACTTCACGACCGGCCTGGATGGCATAGGATTTTGCTACTCCATCAAAAGACTCAGCAATACCTTCCAGTTTTTCAAGTCTCTTAATATAATTTTCCAGAGTATCACCGCGTGCTCCCCGTCTTGAACCGCTTATCTGATCAGCAGCCTGGATCAAAATACTAATTAAATTATCGGGCTCCACTTCCTCATGGTGGGAGGCTATAGAATTAATTATAACCTCTTCTTCGTTAAATCTTTTTGCAATGTCAGCACCAATACTGGCATGGGTTCCGGTAATATTTCTGTCAATCGCTTTGCCAATATCATGCAGTAGTCCGGCGCGTTTGGCCAGATTACCATTGAGTTCGAGTTCGGAAGCCATTAAGCCGGCCAACCAGGCAACTTCTATTGAATGATTTAGAACATTCTGACCATATGAGGTTCGATATTTGAGGCGCCCCAGTGTTTTCATCAATTCCCTAGGTAATGGCGAGATACTAACTTCGTCAATGGCATCTTCCGCAGCTTCGATTATTGAATCATCTACTTCTTCTTTGGCTTTCTCGTACATCTCTTCAATACGAGCCGGATGAATCCGACCATCTTCTATCAGTTTTTCAAGAGCAATTCGGGCTACCTCTCTTCTAATTGGATCAAATCCGGAAAGTACTACGGCTTCAGGTGTATCATCAACAATTACCTCTACTCCTGTCAGTTTTTCAAAATGCCGAATATTTCTTCCTTCCCGACCGATGATTCTACCTTTCATATTATCATTGGGGAGATTAATTACAGAAACTGTAGTCTCAGCAGTATGATCAGCAGCTGATCTCTGGATTGCCGAGACAATTATTTTCCGGGCCTGACGTTTAGCTTCATTAATTGCTTTGTCTTTGATCTTACGAACCTGGCCAGCTGCTTCTTTTTTGGCTTTATTGACCATATCTGCCATAAGTTTACTCTTGGCTTCAGACTGGGTCATATGAGCAACTTTTTCAAGTTTCTTTAGTTGTTGTTGTTTAATTTCTTGAATTTCCTGGCGCTCTTGATCGACTTTTTCGTATTCTTTATCTAATTCTTTGGCTCTGTTCTGAAGTTGTTCCTCCTTTTTTTCAGCAACCTCGCTCTTTTGTTCTAAATAATACTCTCTTTTTAGTAGTTTCTTTTCAAATTGGGTGACTTCTTTAGTTTTCTCCTTAGCCTCCTTTTCAGCCTGATTCTTAATATTCATGGCCTTTTCCTTGGCTTCCAGAGTAGCCTCTTTGATAATATCATCGGCTTCTCTCTTAGCGTCAGTCAGGATAGCATTGGCTGAGGATTTTGCTTTATTTAATCTTTGTGTATATAAAAATAATGCAATGGCTGCACCAAACGCAGCTCCGGATAAAGCAATTATAATATTAATTAACATGGTAATACTCCTTTGGTATTTGAGTTATCCCATCTTTATCCGGTAAATTTTATGGTAAGCTAAATTTATTCTATCTCTTCAATGTTTTCATCGATTGATTTTATTAAGGTATCAGTTTTATCTTTAATTGTATTTATCGTATCTTTATTAGCAGATTGACAATTAAACAACTCGTCTGTTATATTCATAGCGGCTAATATAGCAATTCTGATCTCCGATTGTTTTTTATCGAGCGATTGTTCAACTTGCTGCATCTTTTCATCGACATATTTTGCTACATTAACGATATAATCAGAGTCTGCTTGGGCTCTGATTTTATATTTTTTTCCAAATATTGTTACTTCTACAATATTATTGTCTAATTGACTCATAAAATATACCGGATAAAGATGAGAACTAATTATAAAACTGAATCAAGTTCTTCAATCATATTCTCAATCTTTTCCTTTAACTTCCTTTTCTTACTATTCGAAATATTTAAATTATTTGCTGGGGTAGATCTATCTATGCGACCTTGCAGGTCTTTATTTTTCTCCTTTAGATTTTTAATGACGTTAAATAGCTCTTCGATTTTACTTTCCAGGATATGTAAATTAGTGGATCTATATATATTATCTGAGTTTTGCATTGACTTGTTTTTTTAAATTTTTAAAAATTAAATTTATCTGTTGATCAATTTCGTTATCTTTAAGGGTTCTATCCGGATTCTGAAAAATCAGATTAAAAGTAAGACTCTTTTTACCTTCTTCAATATTTTTACCCTGATAAAGATCATAAAATTGGACTTCCTGTAAATTATCCCCGCCATTATTTTCAATTATCTCAATGATAGAGCCTACTAACTTATCGGTATCAACGAGAATCGAAATATCTCTTTCTATAGCAGGATAATTGGATACAGGAGTATAATTTGTTTCGGAATCAAAATATTTATAAAGAATCTCCAATGAACCTTCAAAGACAAATAGTGACTGTTCCTCTATATTATATTTGTCATCAAGAAGTTCCTCCTTTACCTGACATAAAAAGCCAAGGAGATCATCTTCTAAAATTACTTCGATTATATTGGCATATTTATCAGTGTCAAGATTGCTTTTTGCATATTCCGGTTCAATCTCTGTAAAATAATTTACAAGAGAGCTAGCATCACCTTTTAAGTCATAAATGTCAGCAGTTCTCCGGTTATTATATTTCCATGATACAGGCTCTAAATTGCCGGATAATAGCATTGAGAAATACTGATATTCGTCTGCTTTATTATCTTTTTCAAAATTAAGGTCATTGACATAACCAATTTCGAAAAACCTGAGATTTTTATTATTCCTGTTAATATTATTGGCCGCTGTATCTATCAATCCGGCTAAAAGGTTGGTCCGCATATAAGCCAGTTCTCTGCTGAGCGGATTTTTGATTTTAATGGGTTCCAGATCAAAAAGATTGTACTCAGTTTCTTCAATGCTAAATAATGAGTTATTAAATACTTCCTGATACCCATAAGCTGCCAATTTATTCCTTACTTTTTGATTGAAATCATACCTTTGATTTCTTAAATAATCGGGCTGAATGGAAATTTTAGGCGCTGACTTGACCTTTTCCATGCCATATATTCTAATAACTTCTTCGATATAATCTATTTCTCTTTCCAGGTCCGGACGCCAGGAAGGTGATTTAAGAGTAATGGATTCTTTGGATTGATCAAGAATTTTACAGCCCAACTTTTTAAATTTTTTGGTAACCCACTCGGGATCAAACTTTTCGCCAATAATTTTGTTAATCCGTTCAAAACGAACTTTTACTTCAGGTGCTACTATCATTTTAGGATAATTATCTATCAGATTCTGACAAACTTTCCCACCGGCAATCTCAAGAATCAGCTCAGTGACTCTATTCAATGCGTATATTACATTTTCCGGATCAATACCTCTCTCAAAGCGATAAGAAGCATCAGTCTGGAGTCCTAAATATTTAGATCCATACCTAATGCTTGCCGGATTGAAATAGGCACTCTCCAGTAGAATGTTGGTTGTCGAGTCTGTGATCTCAGAATTTTCCAGGCCCATGATACCAGCAATTGCCACAGGTTCCTCAGCATCACAAATCAGTAATATATTATCGTCCATCTCTCTTTTTTGCCCATCAAGAGTAACAACTTCTTCACCGTCTTCGCTCATTCTTACATTAATTTCCTGACCTTTCAAGCGATCGTAATCAAAAGTATGTAAAGGTTGACCGGTTTCCATCAAGACGAAATTAGCTGCATCTACGATATTATTGATAGGCCGCAATCCAATGCTTTTTAATCGGTCTTGTAACCACTGTGGAGATTCTTTGATTTTAACATTATGAATTATGCGAGCAGCATACCTGGGGCAGCCATCCGGATTATGGATATTAATTGTGGTATAGTTATTAATATCCGGACCTGTCTCTTGGAATGATACTTCAGGAAGGTTTAATTCACTTTCTGTCAATAAGGTTATATCACGAGCCACACCAATATGAGAAGTACAATCAGGGCGATTGGGAGTTAGATCAATATCATAACTTGTACCGAATCTATCTTCATAATATTGGACGAAATCTATCCCAACTTCAGCGTCCTTCGGAAGGATTATTATACCGGAGTGGTCGTCAGATATTCCTAACTCATCTTCGGCAGGGATCATTCCTTCCGACTTTAATCCTCTTAATTTGACTTCTGATATTTTCCCTTCGGGCAATTCGCAACCCGGCAGGGCCAGAGGAACTTTTATATTATCCTGGACATTGGGTGCGCCACAGATAATCTGACGATCCTGATTACCATCAAACACCTGACAGACTTTTAAGCGGTCGGCATCAGGATGGTCTTCAACACCTTTAACCAGACCAATAACTATTTTGTTTAATTTTTTAACAGGATTAGCTATCTGATCGGCTTCCAATCCCAGATAAGTAAGGCGCTCACCTAATTCATCGGGAGTGTATTGAAAGTCTGTGTAATCTTTTAACCATTTACTGTTTATAATCATAATTGTTTAAATTGTTTTAAGAATCTTTTGTCACTTCCATAGAGAAGACGGATGTCATCAATACCATATTTGAGCATAGCGATTCTTTCGATTCCCATACCAAAGGCGTAACCAGTATATTTCTCAGGATCAATATCAGAGGCAGAAAGAACGTTCGGATCGACCATACCACAACCCAATATTTCCAGCCAGCCACTGCCTTTACAAAGGCTGCATTGTTCTCCATTGCCCCCGCATTTGAAACAGCTAATATCAACTTCCGCACTAGGCTCTGTAAAAGGGAAAAAACTGGGGCGAAAACGTAAATCTATCTCTTCTCCAAAGTATTTTTTTACAAAAAGATATAAGGTCGTTTTTAATTCACTAAATGTAACATCCTTATCAATATAAAGTCCTTCAATCTGATGAAATGTACAGTAATGACTGGCATCAATGGCTTCATTTCGAAAAGTCCTGCCCGGAGCTAAGATACGAATAGGGGGTTTTTGTTTTTCCATAGTTCTAACCTGGATAGGGGATGTGTGGGTGCGCAGGACTACATCATCTTCTACAAAAAAAGTGTCTTGAGTATCTCTGGCAGGATGATTTTCAGGAAAATTTAAAGCCTGAAAATTATAATAATCAGTTTCTACTTCAGGCCCTAGCTCAGTTGAAAAACCAATATCCTTAAAAATATTTAAGATGTCATCCATTGTTTTTGAAAGAGGGTGAATAGAACCTTCAACCGGACGGGTACCCGGAAGTGTATAATCAAAAAATTCCTGCTTCTTTTGTTTCTCGTTTAATTTCTGTTCTAATGATTCAACAGCCTGAGTGACTTCCTGCTTAAAGGAATTCATCAGTTTTCCGAATTCCTTTTTACGATCATTAGGGACTTTACCGAATTGATTAAAGTAGTGCTTTATAATACCTTTTTTTCCAAGGTATTTGATGCGAAAATCCTCTATCGCCTTCTCATCAATAGGAAGCTCGGATAATTCCTCCTGGAATTTCTGTTTTGAATCTTTAACCTCATCGAAAATGTCCATATCAATCAGGCCTTTACTCTCTCAACAATTGTTTTAAAGCCTTCCGGATCATTAATCGCTAATTCGGCCAGTACTTTTCTATTTAATTTGATATTATTTTCTTTTAAAGCATGGATAAATCTGCTGTACCGCATTCCATTTTGGCGAGCAGCAGCGTTAATTCTTGTGATCCAGAGACGGCGAAATTCACGTTTTTTGCGTTTTCTATCCCGATAGGCATATTGTAAAGCTTTTTCTACAGCGTCTTTTGCTACTTTAAATCTTCTGCTTCGGGCGCCTCTATATCCCTTTGCCTGTTTTAATATTTTTCTACGTCTTCGATGACGTGGTACAGAACTATTTGCTCTTGGCATTTACTCTCTCCTGTATTATAACATTTCTTTGATTCGTTTCTCATCCGCTTTTGATACGTATGCGGGCTTTCTGAGTTTTCTTTTTCTTTTTGGGGATTTCTTAGTGAGGATATGAGCCTGATAAGCTTTTTTCCTTTTCAATTTCCCCTTCTTTGTCTTCTTAAAGCGTTTCGCGACTGATTTTCTGGTTTTTATTTTAGGCATATATTATCTCCTAATTTTTAGGTTTAATAGTGGTCTGAATTAAGCTTCCCATTTTTTTCGGTGGCTTATCGACTTCACCTTCTTCTTCAAGACGGCTGATCAGATCCTGGATTAATTCAAAGCCAATTTCAGCATGTATATTCTCACGACCTTTAAACATCAGTGAGAGTTTTACTTTATTATTGTCTTCCAGAAAGCTTTTAGCTTTTCTAATTTTGGTCTTGATATCATGTTCTTCAATACGGGTACTAAATCTTAATTCTTTGACCTTAACTTTTTGTTGATTCTGTTTCTTCTTTTTCTCTTTCTGTTGTTGCTTATATTTATATTTACCAAAGTCCATTATTTTACAGACAGGTGGTTTGGCATTGGGAGCCACTTCTACCAGATCAAGGCCGACTTTATCAGCTCTATCAAAAGCTGTTTGTCTATCCACAATACCAATTTGATCACCATTATTGTCAATTAACCTAACTTCTTTGGCTTTTATCCCAAAATTTACCCGGGTATCACCGGTATTTCTTCGTTTTCTAATTTTTTGTACTCCTATTTTTATTAGCGATTTCCTCTAAAATTGTGTCTATTATTTCGGAACGTTTAAAAGTTCCAATATCACCTTTCATATGTTTTCTAACCGAGACTGTTTCATTCTCTATTTCCCGATCACCTATGATGAACATATAGGGAATTTTGTCCGTTTCAGCCTTTCGTATTTTGGCACTAACCGGTTCACTGGTTGTATTCAATTCCGAACGGATGCCATGTTTTTGAAGTTCTTTATGAACTTTTTGGGCTTCCTCGATCTGAGTGTCTGAAATTGGTAATACAGCCACCTGTACTGGTGCTAACCAGACTGGAAAGTTGCCCTTCGTATGTTCGATCAAGACCCCTAAAAACCGTTCAAGGGATCCTAAAATAGCACGATGAATCATATAAGGTTGTTTACGCTCTCCATCAGAATCGACATATTCCATATTAAATCTTTCTGCGAGATTAAAATCGAATTGAATAGTCGTGCATTGCCAGTCTCTATTTAGCGAATCTCTGATCTTCATATCTATCTTAGGTCCGTAAAATGTAGCTTCACCTTCATCTATTTGGTATTCTATTTTGAGATCATCGAGAGAACTTTTTAAAGCATTAGTGGCTTCTTCCCACATTTCCTTCGACCCAACATATTTATCTTCAGAACGGGTTGAAATATATACATCAATATCAGAAAATCCAAAGGAGTCAAGAAAGTCAAAAGTAAATTCCAGTAATTTTTGAATTTCATGATCGAGCTGTTCCGGCATACAGATGATATGGGCATCATCCTGAGTGAAACCTCTGACCCGCATTAAACCATGTAATACGCCAGATTTTTCATAGCGATAAACCGTTCCCAGCTCAGCATATTTAATTGGTAGATCACGATAACTTCTGATATCCGAATTATATATTTTAATGTGAAAAGGACAGTTCATTGGCTTGATGTAATATGCGTCATCTTCGATTTTCATGGGATTAAACATCCCTTCACTGTAAAAATCAAGATGACCACTGGTCTTCCATAGATTGGATTGCCCTATATGTGGAGATTGTACCAGCTCGTAATCTTCATCTATATGGGCTTTGATCCAGTAATCTTTAATTTGCTGGAGGATACGCGCACCCTTGGGATGCCAGAGTATTAATCCCGGACCTACTTCTTGATCAATATGAAAGAGGTCTAATTCTTTTCCAATTTTACGGTGGTCTCTTTTTTTTGCTTCTTCCAGGAAATTGAGATATTTGTTTAATTCTTTCTTACTCGGGAAAGCAGTACCATAGATCCGACTTAACATTTTATTACTGGAATCACCTCTCCAGTAGGCTCCTGCTGTATTTAATAGTTTAAAAGCTTTTATCTTGCCTGTTGAAGGCACATGAGGTCCCCGGCAGAGATCAATAAAATCACCCTGTTGATAAAGGGAAAGTTTCTCGTCTTGATCAAGGTCCTGAATAATTTCGACTTTATAATCTTCATTTTTTTCTTTAAATAGTTGAATAGCTTCGTCCCGGGAAATCTCTTTACGTTCGAATTCAAGGTCTTCTTCAATGATTTCTTCCATGCGGGCTTCAATCTTTTCCAGGTCATCTTCGGTAAAAGCTGGATCTTTATCAAAATCATAATAAAACTTATTCTCAACTGCAGGCCCAATTGTAACTTTGGCTTCGGGATAAAGGTCTTGTACAGCCTGAGCCATTACATGGGATGCACTATGGAGTAATATATCATGAGCTTCAGGCGCATCATCTTTGATAATTGTGACCTTGTCGCCATTATTTAATGTATAACTAAGGTCCTTCAATTCGCCATTAACCCGACCAGCAAGGGAATGGTTGTACAATCCTTTACTGATTTTTAGTGCAAGGTCTCCTACAGTAGCTCCTTTTTCCATCTCCATTTTTGAGTTATCTGGCAGATAAATTTCTATCCGATCATTAGAATCCAAATAAAACCTCGTATTTATTTATATTAATCTGTAATAAATTTTATATATATTCGGATAATTTAAATAAAAATTTTATCCGATTGAGTGGGCGGTACTGGATTCGAACCAGTGGCCTCTTGCATGTCAAGCAAACACTCTAACCAACTGAGCTAACCGCCCTCTCTCTTATCAATTAACGGTTCATAATTTAACAAGGATATCAATTTTGGCAAAGGAAAATCTTTAAATCTTAATGAAAGAAAATAGGTGGGTTAAAGGTGCTATTTTTAGCTTTTGCATTAAACAGGAAATAAGGAACCAAGTTGTGATTTTTTATAATTTAAAATATAAGTTTAGTAGTGATACACATACAGCTTAGGTGTTAAATTATTCTTAGTTGAAATTCCTCTTTTAGATGATTTCCCGTTATTCGGTTGTAATTCGTTGAATTCATTCCCAAATTATGACCATAGAAATTTTGATAGTGCGCTTTTGTTAAACTTCTAGATTCGAGGTGAAAAATGTTGAAAGCACCTAGAGGGATTAGATTACATATCGGAATATTTGGCAGGAGAAATGCTGGAAAATCATCCCTACTGAATTCTCTTACCCGGCAGAACACTTCTATTGTTTCCGATAAAGCGGGGACCACAACTGATCCGGTTGAGAAACCCATGGAAT